>JASFHE010000027.1:0-21123 GCA_050123415.1 Desulfobacteraceae bacterium
AAGGCAAACGGGGCATGCCTGAGTTCAATGGAGTTGTTTAAAACTCTGTATAAGGCGAAAAAAACAGGAATCTGTATAAGCATAGGCAGGCATCCACTCATAGGATTTACTTTATATGTCCTGTATAGTCCCATCAGTTCCTTGTTCATCATTTCCCTGTTGTCTTTATATTTCTCACGGATCTTTGCCATTAATGGCTGAAGTTTTTGCATTTCCTTCATTGATTTCTGACTTTTTTGGGTAAGAGGCCAGAAAATTATTTTTATTATAATGGTCAGTAGAATAATTGAAAGTCCATAGTTGTTTAAGAATCTGTTAAAAAAGTTAAGGGTAAAATGCAAAGGATCAGCGATGATGCTGAAAAAACCATAGTCAATTGCTTTATCCAGATTATTCCCGAATTGTTCTAATATTTTGACATCCCGCGGGCCGAGAAACAAAGAATACTCCTTTAAGGCTTCAGTATCAGGCGCCAGTTCCACTTGAGGTGAAATATGGGTTGCTATCACAATCCCGGATGGCTGTATAGCGCCTGAGAATTTTGAGTCCTTTTTTTCCTGTGGAATTATTGCGGATAGAAAATATTCGTTTTCATAGGCAACCCAATCGATATTGCCCGATAACTCGGGATTATCTTCCAGATCATCAAAATCGAATTCATTCAACTCATTGTTAAAATAGGCAGCCGCCCCGGTAAAAGAATAGTACCTGCCGCCTTTCCCCGGTCGCATATTATTAATAATTGCCTTTATATTGCCGTTAATAATATTTCCCGTTTGATTTTTTATTTTTATTTTAAAACCGATATCATATTGCTCTGCTGAAAAGGTAAAGGTTTGTTCAACGGTAATGCCATTTGATGTCACATATTTAAAAGAAAGATCCTTATTCGCCTCACCCTGTGACAGGACAAAGGAATCTCCTTCTGTTGTAAAAATCAGGTTATTTTCGTCTTTAAGATATGGATTATTAAAATAAAAAGAAATGTGATTTTTTATATGATCCTGACCTGTAAAGAGCTCAACAGGCTGGGAATCAGGTTCAATTGTGGTTTTGTAATCTTTTAATTTGAAATACGTCAGGGAAGGGCCTCTGTTTGAAAAAGTCGCTATGTATAACGGGGTTTCGACAATAATTTGTTTCTCGGCTACAGATGGGGGGAGAATTGCTGCTTCGGCATTGTCCGGGATTATATTCCGGGTAACCTGAGCCTGTGATGTTATTTGATCTGCTGATCCGGACTGTTCTTCTGTCTGCTCTTCTACTGCCTTATTGTCGTTAACAGGAATTTGTGGTCTTGGTACAAAATACTGCGACCAGATAAATAAAAGCAGGAAGGTTAATATAAAAAACAGGATCGTTCTTTTTTCCATTGATAAACCAGATTTAATAATTTATTGCATGATACAGTTTTGGTAATTTATTATCAATAAAACTGCATTGCGCTAAATTAAGGTAAAGGGTTATAGCCTCCAGGATGAAATGGATTGCATTTGATTATCCTGATTAAAGACAATAGTGCACCCTTAAACACCCCGTATTTTTTGAACGCAAGACAGGCGTATACAGAGCAAGTAGGATAAAACCTGCAAGAAGGTTTTAAAAGGGGGGAGATAATCTTCTGGTATAAATATATGATCCCGATAGGTATATACCTGAAATTATAAAGCAGATCCTTTATTAAGGACAATTTCACCCAGTTCCTCTTTAATCTCTGTATAGTTCAGAAGGAAGGAATTTTTTTTCCCAATGATTACAATGTCACAGTCAGTGGAAAAATGATGTTTGTTCAGCCTGAAAAACTCTCTTGCAAGCCGTTTAACCCTGTTCCGTTTGACTGCATTACCAATCTTTTTAGTTACAGTTACTCCCAGTCTGTTTATGCCTGTCTCGTTTTCCTTAAGGATTACTAAAAAGTGTTTTGTGTGATATCTTTTCCCTAAGCGATTTAGATTGACAAAATCCTTTCTGTTCAATAACCTTTCTCGTTTAGGGAATGAGTAATATTTCATAAAAAAGTTAAACAGTCAGGCGTTTTCGACCCTTGGCTCTTCTTCTTTTTAATACTTTAATACCACCATTGGTGCTCATTCTTGCCCTGAATCCATGTGTACGGGCCCTTTTTATATTGCTTGGTTGAAAAGTTCGTTTCATTTTTTATGCCTTCTTATTATAATAGAATTTAAGTTAAGTTAAACAGTAATTTAACCGTAATAGTTTTTTTTTGTCAAGATCATAAAAGTATTTTACTGTAGCATAATAAAAGTCTATAAGTAACATCTTGTATATATTAAATATATCTGAAAGGAGCTTAATATGTTGCTGGACCCCATACTCGGTTTGTTTTCCAATGATCTGGCCATTGATCTGGGAACAGCCAATACCCTGGTTTATGTAAAGGGGAGAGGTATAGTTTTAAGTGAGCCATCTGTCGTAGCAGTCAGAAAGGATGCAAAAGGAAGTAATAAGGTCCTGGCAGTCGGTAAAGAGGCTAAAATGATGCTAGGCCGTACACCTGGTAACATTGTTGCCATAAGGCCGATGAAAGATGGTGTTATAGCTGATTTTGAAATTACCGAAGCAATGCTCAGGCATTTTATAAGAAAAGTCCATAACCGTACAACCCTCGTACGGCCGAGAATAATCATATGTGTACCTTCAGGTATAACACAGGTTGAAAAAAGGGCTGTCAGGGAGTCGGCGGAATCGGCAGGCGCACGGGAAGTTTTTCTTATCGAGGAACCAATGGCCGCTGCGATCGGGGCAGGCCTTCCGATAACCGAGCCCACAAGCAATATGGTTGTTGATATAGGCGGCGGTACGACCGAAGTCGCTGTAATATCACTCGCGGGAATTGTCTACAGCAAATCGGTAAGGGTAGGCGGAGACAAAATGGATGAAGCTATCCTGCAGCATATAAAGAGGAAATACAACCTGCTTATCGGCCCGTCCACGGCTGAAATTATTAAAACAACCATAGGAAACGCTTATCCGAGTGATCACCTGGAAACTATTGAAGTAAAGGGAAGAGACCTTGTTACAGGTATTCCCAAAATTCTAACCATTGATTCTGATGAAGTCAGAAAATCGATTTCAGAACAGGTCGAAACCATAGTCGAAACAGTCAGGATAGCCCTTGAGCAGACACCTCCCGAACTGGCAGCTGATATTGTTGACAGAGGAATTGTATTGACCGGAGGAGGGGCAATGCTGAAGGATCTCGATATCCTGTTAAGGGAAGAAACAAAACTCCCCATTACAATTACAGAAGATTCTTTATCAACTGTTGTTCTGGGGTCTGGAAAAGCACTGGATAATATGAATGTTTTAAGAGAAGTAATGATCAGGTAATTATTTATTTTTTTGAATTTTGAACCGGATATCGTAGCAAGGCAAACCAGGATTTGTAAAGGTATCCGGTGCAAAATTCAGATTTCAAAATGTAAAACCGGTTCCCCGGGACCAGGAAGGCTTACCTTATAATTGTTCTCAAGCAGGCTAATAAAACAGATCTTGATATGGGGTAGTTTGTTTCTCTTTGCCCTTATATTTCTTTCAATTAATGTGGAGAAGTCTAAATCATGGAATCCGTTAGCAGGGGTTCTAATTGAAATACTGTCTCCTGTTCAGAAAGTCGTAAAAGGCAGTGTAAATTTTACAACCGGATTGTGGAGCAAATATATCGGTCTCATTAATACTCACGATGATAACATAAGGTTAAAAAAGGAAAATGAACGATTGATGATGGAAAATTCCAGGTATCGGGAATTGCTGTCAACATATAAACGCCTTGAAGAACTTCTTAATTTCAAGGAAAATACCGGAGAAACGGTTCTTGCTGCCCAGGTAATCGGGCGTGATCCGTCAGGCTGGTTCAAATCCATCATTATTGACAAGGGTGAAAATGACGGCATAAGAGAGAGTATGCCTGTTGTCAATGCCAAGGGTGTTGTCGGGCAGATTGTCGAAGTATCTTTTAATTATTCAAAAGTACTGCTGCTGATTGACCAGAACAGTGCTGCTGACTGCATTATTGAACGATCCAGGGACAGCGGAATTGTGAAAGGTGTGTCTCCCAAAGAGTGTACCCTTGATTATGTTCTCAAGACAAGTGATGTCCGGGTTGGTGATATGGTTATCACTTCAGGGCTCGACCGGGTCTATCCCAAGGGAAATTATGTAGGCAAAGTTACTGAAGTTGAACATAACCCCGGAGAGTTATATAAAAAAGTAAAAATAAAACCTTCTGTTGATTTTTCAAGACTGGAGGAGGTCCTGGTTCTATTAAGGGAGGATCCGCTATCAAAACCTCTGAAAGAAAAGCAATAGGAAATATCCTGATTATATGGTCTGTATCTATTGTCTTTTTATTAATAAAGGGTAACCTGTTTTATTCCTTGATTGTGAAAGGCGTTGATGTCGATCTGGTCATAATCTTTACTGTTTATTTCCTGGTATCAAATGAATCGAGTGCGGGTTTTTTTGCATTCTGTCAGGGATTTTTATTAGATGTGTATTCAGGAGGAGTTCCGGGATTTTTTACGCTTCTTTATCTGCTGGTATATTTTTCCATCAGGATTGCCTCTCATCCGATTGATTTACTTTCACCGGTTGGAAGGGCTGCTGTCGTTTTTATTGCTGTTATTATAAAAGAATTGATTATGTTCTTATTATTAAGTCTCTTTTCTGTTCAATATGTCTTTTCAGCAGACTTCCTATTATCTTTTTTCCTTTCTGCTTTGTTAACCGGCACATTATCAATTTTTATTTTTCATTTTTTCAAAATATCCTCTGCTGTTGTTTCACCTCTGGAGGGAGATATATAATGGTTAAAAGGGCAGTTCAATATTTTTATACAGGGGTGTCAGGTGCGAACCTCAGGATTTGATCCCGCATTAGCGGAAATAATAAACAGACGTCTAAAGGTTATAACAGTTTTTATTATTGCCATCATTTCGGCGTTACTGTTGAGGCTGTGGTTCCTTCAGATAGTAAACGGTTCTGCCTACAGAGTACAGTCCGAGAATAACCGGATTCACCTTCAGAGTATTCCTCCATACAGAGGTCTTATCACGGACCGGAACGGGGAACTCCTTGTAAACAATATACCGTCATACGATCTTATTTTTATACCCGAGGATGTTCAGGATGCCGATAAGTTGATTTTGAACCTGAAGCGACTCATATCCCTTGATTTTGATAATCTCAGTAAAAAATTAAAGGGGTCCTATTCCGGAAAACCCTTTGAACCGGTTTTAATAAAGAAGGGGATATCCCGTGAAGAACTTGCCGTAATAAAGGCAAATCTTTTTAACCTTCCAGGTATAGATATACAGGATAAACCTCAAAGAAATTATATTTACGGAACACTTGCTTCTCATATTGTGGGGTATCTAAGTGAGATCGATGAAAGGGAGCTTAAAAGCGGAAAGTATAACAAAAACAGAGCTGGTGATTTCATTGGAAAATATGGCATTGAGCGTAGGTGGCAGAACCAGCTTAACGGAACAAGCGGCGCCATGCAGGAAGAAAAAGATGTCTGGGGCAGAAAGTTAAATGTGATTTCCAGACAACCTGCGATTCCGGGATACAACATTAATCTTACTATTGACAAGGACCTGCAACTTCTCGCGGAGGCTTCCTTTGACGGGAAGTCAGGAGCAATTGTAGCGCTTGATCCCAAAAATGGTGAAGTGCTCGCTATGGCAAGCAGCCCGCCTATTGATCCCAATAAATTTGTGGGCGGTATTAAGTCAGATGATTGGAATCAATATGCTAACAGCAAAGATGCTCCACTTCAAAACAGGGCTATAGCCAGCATGTATCCACCCGGGTCAATATTCAAAATTGTAACTGCATTTGCCGGGCTTGAAGAAGGAATAATTGATCCGGAGGAAAAAGTATTTTGTGATGGTGTATATACATTCGGAAACCATTCTTATAATTGCTGGAAACGTCATGGTGAGATGAATCTTCAAGACGCAATATTGAATTCCTGTGATTATTATTTCTATAAAGCCGGTAAAAATCTTGGTATTGAAAATATTGCAAAATACGCCAGAATGTTTGGTTTAGGGAAAAAAACCAATATTAATTTTGACTATGATAAAGACGGCTTAATACCTGACAAGGAATGGAAATTAAAGAAGTATGGGGTGCCTTGGCAGATTGGAGATACAATTTCAAGTGCCATTGGGCAGAGCTATGTTTCTGTAACTCCAATTCAAATGGCGAGTCTTATTTCTACGGTTTTTAACGGAGGCAGGATTTATCAACCCGGTGTGGTTAAAAGAGTCGGGAGTGATACAGAGGCGGTATTTGAGTTTTCCCCTAAACTCAAGAGGATTATCGATGTTCATGATAATAATATGGAGTTGATAAAAAAGGCTCTTATTGCAGTTGTAAATGATCCTCATGGTACAGGGAAGAATGCACGAGTAAAAGGGATTACTGTGGCAGGCAAGACCGGGACTGTAGAGCTAATCAATAAGAAGAAATTAGAAAAACTCTATCCGGATGGGGATTTCCCTGCAAAATATGAGAATCATGCATGGTTTGTAGCAGTGGCTCCTGCCGAAGATCCCGTAATAGCCATTGCAGTTTTGATTGAACATGGCGGGAGCGGCAGTGGCGCTGCAGCTCCGGTTGCAGGTAAACTGATAAAACAGTATTTAAAATAGAATAACCTGGATTGGTATAGATATTAACAATGTTTGACAGAAGATTACTTCAAAATTTTGACTGGGTTTTAGTACTTTTGCTATTGCTTATCACTACTGTAAGTTTAATAAATCTATACAGTGCTACATATCCCATTCGTGATGCCGGCGGATATCAGATATTTATTAAACAGATATACTGGTTTCTTATCGGTTTTGCTGTCTTTTTTATGATGACCATTTTTGATTATCATATTATTGAAAGGGCCTCGTATCCGATATATTTTTTTTCGGTTGGACTCCTCATTCTTGTCCTCATCATAGGAAAGGTTTTTAGCGGATCACAAAGGTGGATCAGTTTTGCAGGGGTAACTTTTCAGCCATCAGAGTTTGCAAAAATAGCCATGGTAATAATACTTTCAAAATTTTTTGCAAGTCAGGGTGAATACACTGAATACAGGCTAAGAGATCTCTGGCGGCCTGCTATATTAATAGCTATACCCTTTATCCTGATTGTCAGGGAGCCCGATCTTGGTACTGCTTTGATGCTTATTATTATTGCAGGTTCAATCCTTCTTTTTATGAAAATAAACTGGCGATCGATGGCCATTGTTCTGGCCGTTTCAATGCCATCAATACCCATGCTGTGGTTTACTCTGAAAGAATATCAGCAAAAACGAATACTTACATTCCTTAGACCGGAAAATGATCCATTGGGCGCCGGCTATCATATTATTCAGTCCAAAATAGCCGTTGGTTCGGGGTATATCTGGGGAAAGGGATATCTGAAGGGAACCCAGACAAGGCTGCATTTTCTTCCCGAGCAGCATTCTGACTTTGCATTTTCGGTCCTGGCCGAAGAATGGGGTTTTGCAGGTTCATTTATATTAATAGGCCTTTACCTGCTTTTGATTCTCTGGAGTCTTAATATAGCAAAAAATTCAAAAGACATGTTCGGATCAATATTGGCTGTTGGAATTATTTCCATAGTCTTCTGGCAACTGGTTATTAATATAAGCATGACAATAGGGCTTATGCCGGTTGTGGGCATTCCCCTGGTGTTTTTCAGCTCAGGTGGTTCCTCAATAATCAGCACTATGATCGGGATGGGATTGCTTATGAATATAAGCATGAGACGATTTATGTTCCAGTAGGTAGAGTTATTTATTTAAATAGTGTAAGATTCTTTATGTGATTATACTTTTTATTGGAATTAACATTAATAATGGCTGAACCTATAATATATTTGTATTTTTTCTTGCATTCAAAAAACTGATATGATATCTCCCAAAAAAAATTATAGAGGAATAGCATGAAAAATAGAGATCAGATAAATGCATTCCTGGGTAAGGATACGGAATTTGAAGGGAAATTGTCCTTTAAAGGTTTTGTTCGAATAGACGGTCGGTTTACCGGTGAAATATTTTCCGAAGGTACATTGAGCGTCGGTGAAACAGCGGTAATCCGGTCCGATATCCACGTTTCTCATATAATTATCAGCGGTGAAATCAGAGGCAATATAATAGCCGATAATAGAATTGAAATTCACGCTCCCGGGAAAGTTTTTGGTAATATTCAGGCTCCTGCTGTCATTATTGAAGAAGGTGTTATTTTTGAAGGGAACTGCAGGATGCAAAAAATTGATAAGGATCAGGATAAAAAGCTTGCTGTAATCAGTTAAGTTAAGGTGCTCTGAACAAATCGGCCTTTTTATCTTACTTATCCTTTTAATATTACTGTAAATAAACTAATTTTCAGTAAACAGAGAGTACTATGCCGGATCCTAATATTTATGCAGTTGTAATTCAGATTGTTATTTTTCTGGTTCTTCTTCTCCTCCTCAATATTATTGTATATAAGCCTATCAGAGGAATGCTGAATAAACGAAGAGAAGAAATGGATTCCTCATCAAATATGACTGATGACTGGAAGAGGAAAATAGAAAAATATTCTTCTGAAATGGATGAAAATATTGATTCCACCAGAAAAGAGGGGCTGAAGGAGCGTCTCAGTCTCAGGGATAATGGCCTCGCCACCGAAAAAGAACTCCTCCAGAATGCCTATTCACAGGTTGAAGAGGCTCTTGAAAAAGCAAAAAATGAAATAAAGGAAAAAATAAGCAGTGCCAGGGTATCTTTACAGGATGAGATGGAGAATTTTTCCCACGAACTGGCAGAAAAAATGCTTGGGAGAAGCCTGTAATGATATCCATGAAAAAAAATATTCCCGTAATCTTTATCATTTCGTTAATAATAGCATTTTTTGTTTCATATCCTATCTATAGTGAAGAAACTTCTCATTCTTCTCCTGAAGCTGCTGATACACATGTTGCAGAAACCCCAGCGGATACGGAAAGTCATGGTGAAGGCCATTCTGCTGACAGAGGCGGTGATCTGATAGATCTTTTATATCGTTTCATGAGTTTTGCTGCCATGATAATCATCCTGGTGATAGTATTCAGGAAAACAAAAATACTTGATTACTTCTCCACTCGAAGTGAAGAGATAAAGAAAAAGCTTGATGATCTTAAAAGGGACAAAGATGAAGCGGAAAGAAAATTTAAGGAAGTTGAAGAACAGTTAAAAAACTTCGAAGCAAAAAGAAAGGATATCATAGAACAATACCGGCAGGAAGGGATGAATGAAAAAGACAGGATTATTTCCGAAGCAAAGGAACGGGTTAAACAGATTATAATCCAGTCTGAAATAACAATAGAACAGGAAATAGAATCTGCAAGAAATCAGTTAAAGCAGGACATTATAGACATTGCATCACAAAAGGCACAGGATATCCTGGTCAAAGAACTTAATGAAAAAGATCAGGAAAATATGGTGGTTGAATTTGTAGAAAAGGTGGGTAAAGTAAATTGAGCGATTCAAGAATTTCCAAAAGATACGCCGGAGCGCTTTTCAGCCTTGGGCAAGAAGATGGTTCCTTTGCCACCTACGGAAAGGAACTTGAAGAATTTAAGGATTTCTTTATAAAGAATGCTGATTTTGGAGACGCTATTTCAAATCCTATATACAAACTCGAAGAAAGAAAAAACGTTTTGGAGTTTGTGTTGGGTAAAAGTAGCTTTTCCAATCTGGTAAAGAATTTTCTAAATCTCCTGCTGGACAAGAAAAGGATAGATTCCATAGAAGCTATCGCCGACAAGTATGCCGTGTTGACTGATGAGGCTTCTAATATTGCCCATGCTGAGATTATTACTGCCAGACCTTTACAGGATGATACGTTGCAAAAAGTAATAGATTCACTGAAGGCAATGACATCCAAAGATATCAAGTCAGAGGTAACGGAAGATCCTGAACTGATAGGCGGCATAGTAGTAAAGATGGGAGATCTTGTTCTGGATGGTAGCGTAAAAGCCCAGCTTGAGGGGCTAAAAGAATCTTTTAAAAGGGGTGAATAGTACTCATGGAGATAAGAGCAGAAGAAATAAGTCAGGTTATTAGGGAACAGATTAAAGACTACGAAAAAAAGATGGAAGTCAGTGAAACTGGTGTTGTTCTCTCAGTAGGAGACGGTGTTGCTCGCGTACACGGGGTAGAAAAGGCCATGGCAATGGAGATGCTTGAATTCCCCGGCGGGATATACGGTCTCTGCCTTAACCTTGAGGAGGATAATGTCGGTGTCGCTATCATGGGAGAAGACACCAAGATTAAAGAAGGGGATATGGTTAAACGTACCGGGAGAATCGCTGAAATCCCTGTTGGAGATTCAGTGCTCGGAAGGGTTATTGACGCGGTTGGAAATCCTCTTGATGGTAAAGGTCCGATAAACTCTGAAGAGTTCAGAAGACTGGAAATGGTGGCTCCCGGTGTTATAGCACGTAAACCCGTTACAGAGCCGATGTATACCGGTATCAAAGCTATTGATGCAATGACACCGGTAGGAAGAGGTCAGCGTGAACTGATCATTGGTGACAGGCAGGTTGGAAAGACAGCTATTGCCGTTGATGCCATTCTTAATCAGAAAGACACCGATATCTACTGTATTTATGTTGCCGTAGGGCAGAAAAAATCCACAGTTGCCCAGGTTGTTGATATTCTTCAGCGAGAAGGCGCAATGGAATACACAACTGTAGTAGCCGCCTGTGCAAGTGACCCTGCAACCCAGCAGTACATGGCTCCATATGCAGGGTGTTCTATAGGTGAATACTACAGGGACAACGGCAAGCATGCCCTCATCATCTATGATGACCTTTCGAAACAGGCAGTTGCATACAGACAGATTTCACTTCTCCTTAGAAGACCGCCCGGACGTGAGGCCTTCCCGGGTGATATTTTCTATAATCACTCAAGACTGCTTGAAAGGGCTGCAAAGGTAAACGATGAACTGGGCGCCGGTTCTCTGACCGCTCTGCCAATTATTGAAACCCAGGCAGGTGACGTATCTGCCTATATTCCTACAAACGTTATCTCAATTACAGACGGTCAGGTATATCTTGAACCAAACCTGTTCTTTTCAGGTGTGCGTCCTGCCATCAATGTAGGGCTTTCTGTATCAAGAGTAGGTGGTGCTGCGCAGACAAAGGCCATGAAGTCGGTTGCCGGAACACTGCGTACTGAAATGGCCCAGTTCAGAGAGCTTGAGGCATTCGCACAATTTGGAAGTGATCTTGACAAGGCAACCCTGCAGCAGATCAATAGAGGCCGAAGGCTTGTTGAAGTACTAAAACAGCCTCAATATCAGCCAATGTCTGCAGATGAAGAAGTAATGATCCTGTTCGCTGCTGCAAACGGTTATCTTGATAAATGGCCGGAAACTGCTGTTTCAGAGTACGAATCTCAGATGTTGGAAGAAATGTCTGCTTCAAAACCTGAGTATCTCAAAGAAATCAAGGATAACGGAAAGATAAGCGATGAACTGAACACTAAACTGAAAGCGTTTCTGGATGAATTCCAGACAAAATTTCAGCCTTCAGTTTAAGGTATTGGCATTGTTGGCATAATTTTAAACAGCTAAACAATATAAAATCTCAAACATTCAACGAAGTAGACAGAGAAAATATAAATGGCGACACTGAGAGATATTGAGTTAAAAATTAGTGCAATCAAAAAGATTCAGCAGATTACAAGGGCGATGAATATGGTTGCCAGTGCAAAACTGCGCAACACTCAAAGCAAAATGGAAAAATTTGATCCCTATGCTAAAAAATTTGCAGAGGTCCTTGGTAACCTGGCGAGCCGTATTGATCCTGATATTCATCCATTAATGGTTAAAAGAGAAAATGTTGCGAATGTAGAACTTTTGCATTTTACTTCTGACAGGGGATTGTGCGGAAGTTTTAATATGAACAATATTGTTCTCGGTGAAAAATGGGTGAATGAACAGAAAGATAAAAACCTGGAATACAGTTTGAATCTTGTTGGTAGAAAGGGACGTGATTATTTCAAAAAAAGAGATTTTAATATCTCTTCGACTCATGTTCAGGTATATGGATCTATAGATATTTCATATGTCAATAAAATGACATCTGAATTCATCCATAAATATATGAATGGAGATATGGATGAATTATACATGGTGTACTCAAAATTCATCAGCGTCTCAAAACAGATCCCGACAATGGTTAAACTTTTACCGATTGAGCCTCCAAAGGCAGAATCGGATACTGAGGAGAGTTCTTCCGAATATCTTTGTGAACCGGGGGCAGAAGAACTGTTAATCGATCTTTTACCAAAACATATCAGCGTTCAGATTTTGAATGCATTTTTTCAGAATGAAGTAAGTGAATACGCAGCAAGGATGGCTGCAATGGATAATGCTACCAAAAACTGTAAGGATATGGTTGAAGATCTTACACTTACATTCAACAAGGCAAGGCAGGCCGCAATTACTGCTGAATTGATGGATATTGTCGGCGGTGCCGAGGCTATATCATAGTTTAAGGAGGTCTTGATTAAGTCATGAACGAAGGTAAAGTAATTCAGGTTACAGGTCCAGTAGTGGACGTTGAGTTTCAAGAAGGGGCACTGCCGGAGATTTTAACGGCTCTGCATATTTCAAATCCTGCTATTGATGATACCGAGGATAACCTTGTCATTGAAGTAGCTCAGCACCTTGGTGATAATGTGGTGCGCTGTATTGCTATGGATATTACCGATGGTCTTGTAAGAGGAATGCCCGCCAAAAATACAGGCAAGCCGATTATGATGCCTGCCGGTGATGCTACGCTTGGAAGGGTTCTTAATGTTGTCGGGAGACCGGTTGATGGTAAAGGTCCGGTTGAAGCATCAGAATACCTGCCTATTCACAGGCCTGCTCCTGCGTTCACAGAACAGGATACATCAGTAAATGTTCTTGAAACAGGTGTGAAGGTTATAGACCTCCTGGTACCGTTCCCTCGCGGTGGTAAAATGGGGATGTTTGGTGGTGCAGGCGTTGGGAAAACAGTTGTTATGATGGAAATGATTCATAACATCGCCATGGAACACGGTGGAATCAGTGTTTTCGCAGGCGTTGGCGAGAGAACAAGAGAAGGAAACGACCTTTACCTTGAAATGAAAGAATCCGGAGTTATTGAGAAAGCTGCCCTGATTTACGGGCAGATGACCGAGCCTCCGGGAGCCCGTGCCAGGATCGCACTTTCCGCTCTTACAGCAGCGGAATACTACAGGGATGAAAAAGGGCAGGATGTTCTCCTTTTTGTAGATAATATATTCAGGTTTACTCAGGCAGGTTCAGAGGTTTCCGCCCTTCTCGGCCGAATTCCTTCCGCTGTTGGCTATCAGCCTACACTGGGAACAGACCTTGGCGCGCTTCAGGAACGAATTACATCAACAACAAAAGGCTCGATTACATCCGTTCAGTGTGTTTATGTTCCTGCTGATGACCTTACCGACCCGGCTCCTGCAACCACATTTGCTCATCTTGACGGTACTGTTGTTCTTGACAGGGCTATTTCAGAGCTTGGTATCTATCCGGCTGTTAACCCGCTTGATTCGACTTCACGTATACTTGATCCCAATTATCTTGGTGAAGAACACTATCAGGTTGCCAGACAGGTTCAGCAGATACTCCAGAAGTATAAGGACCTTCAGGAAATTATAGCAATCCTTGGTATGGACGAGCTTTCAGATGAAGATAAAATTACTGTTGCAAGGGCCAGAAGAATCCAGAGGTTCCTTTCACAGCCATTCCATGTAGCGGAAGTATTTACCGGAACAGCAGGAAAATATGTTGCGGTTAAAGATACAGTAAAGGGCTTTAAAGAAATTATTGAAGGAAAGCATGACGATCTTCCTGAAAATGCCTTTTACATGGTTGGCAGCATAGAAGAAGCCAGAGAAAAAGCTGAAAAGATGGCTCAACAAGACTAGCAGGAGTAGTGTGATAATGGGAAAACTTAATCTTGAAGTTGTTACACCGGGTGGAGCAATTGCTAATGTTGAAGCTGATATTGTAGTAGCACCCGGGACTGAGGGAGAATTCGGCATTCTACCGGGGCATATTAATTTTTTATCCGGTATTGTTCCCGGCGAGTTGCGATATACTGACGGTGAAAAAACTGAGTATATGTCCATTACATCGGGATTTGCCGAGGTTTCAAATGACAAGGTGTCTATTCTGGTCGATTCCGGCGAAAAAGCTCATGAAATTGATGTTGAAAGAGCACGATCCGCGATAGACAGGGCAAAAGAAAGATTATCGAAAAAACGTGATACCGATGATATTGATTTTGCCCGTGCGGAAGCCGCTCTTCAAAGGGCTATTTCAAGGGTAAAGGTTGCAGAAAAAATCAATTAAGCCTGGATAACCAAATATGTTAATAAAAGAAGGCAAGCTTCTAGCTTGCCTTTTTTATTGACTTTTTTTGGATATAAAGACTATAAGTATGTCTTAATGTAAGAAAATTATATCTAAAAGTATTATAAACGTTTTCAAAACAGCGCCAAGCGGGGGGCAATATGGAATCAACTTCTGATACTGACTATTTCAAGCTTCTTGAAGATAAAATCGGTGAATTGATTAATAAAATGCAGGAATTTAAGAATGAGAAAGAATCCTTTATAAAAACAATTGATGACCAGAAAAGCCAAATCGATACTTTAACTAATGAATTGAATGATCTAAGAGAGAGTAAAAACCAGGCAAAGGAAAGAATAGCAACAATAATCGAGAAAATTGATAAACTGGCTGTTTAGATCCCCGGAGCGATCTTTTGGACAGAGCCATTAAAATAAAAATACTGGATAATGAATACCTTATACGAAGTAAGGGAAATGATTCAGATAATGTCTATAAGATTGCCGAGTATGTTAACGAGAAACTTAAAGAAACTGATGATATTAGCGGCGGAATTTCTGAAAAGAAAGCCGCAATTTTAACTGCATTGAATATAGCCAGCGATTATTTTAATCTTTTAGATGAGAGAGATAAATTACTAGAGGAGATTCAAAAAAGATCACAATCACTAATTTCAGTTATTAACAGTAAGATTAATGAGTAAAAAATATATATAATCAGGAAAGGTAATGTTTTATAAGGCTGAAATGAAGTGTTTTAAATATAATTGTATTATTAAAAACACGTTTAAGGATGAATAAAAAGAAGAAGGTCAAATGATCCTTTTAATAATATGATGATAACAGGAGATAAAATAAAAAGTTTGTTTCAATTTTTGGCTTCAGGATCAATAATCTTATCATAGCACGATCCGGCCTGTTATTATTCTCCTTTCCCTTTTCAGTCATTTCAACACGAATCATTCCTGATATATTCATGTGAAAAAATTTATTAATGCGGTATGCGGGATATTTATTCCAATAATATGGCACCTGAAAAGACTTGGCTAAAAAAGAGTATCGATGGGGCAGGATCTTAATTGATATTAATGCAGCCACTCATAACGGTACAGGTTGAGCTCTTATACAAAAGGAAGGTGAGATAATATGACGACAATTCCAATGATTATTAGCTATGCTGCTTCTGCTGGAATCATTTTAGGTTTACTAATAGGTTATTTTATACGAAAACGAATAAGGGAAAAACAATTAGAATCAATTACTGTTTATTCAAAAAAGATAATAAATGAGGCACACAGAAAAGCAAAAACAATAAAAAAAGAGGCAATGCTAAAGGCCAAAGATACTATTTATCAACTGAAGAATGATATCGATAAAGAGGCAAAGGAGAGAGGTGATCTCCTTCTTGCGCAGGAAAACAGGTTAATGCACAAGGAAGATAGCCTTGATAAAAAAATCAACCAGTATGAAAACAGAGAAAACCTCCTCTTTAAACGGGAAAAGAACATTAATAAACTTGAGGAAGATCTTAAGCTGAAAAATGATGAAGCTGATAGTCTTCTGGCTGAACAAAGAACTCAGCTTGAAAAGATTGCCGGAATAACCAGTGAAGATGCTAAAAAACTTCTTGTTATGTCCATGGAATCAGAGGCAAAACATGATGCTGCCAAACAGATAAGAAAAATTGAGAATGAAGCAAGAGAAACATCAAAAAAGAAGGCACAGGAGATAATTGCTCTCGCGGTAAAAAGATATGCAGGAGATTATGTATCTGAAAATACAGTTTCTGTTGTTGATTTACCAAGTGAAGAGATGAAGGGCCGTATTATAGGAAGGGAAGGCAGAAATATCAGGGCAATAGAGGCTGCCACCGGTATCAACCTCATTATTGATGATACTCCTGAGGCAGTAATACTTTCGGGATTTAATCCTGTAAGAAGAGAGGTCGCCAGGATATCGCTGCAAAGATTGATAGAAGATGGCAGGATTCATCCTGCCAGGATCGAAGAGATTGTTAAAAAAGCTGAAAAAGAGATTGAAGCAAGCATCAAAGAAGCAGGAGAGCAGGCCACCTTTGATGTTGGAGTTCATGGTATTGATCCTGAGATTATCAAGCTCATCGGAAGGTTGAAGTATCGGTCTAGTTACGCTCAAAACGTGTTACAGCACTCAAGAGAAGTTGCATTTATATGCGGCGTGATGGCGTCCGAGCTTGGTGTTAACGTTAAAAAAGCCAAGCGTGCAGGTCTGCTTCATGATATCGGAAAGGCTATTGATCACGAGGTCGAAGGTCCCCATGCCATTATTGGTGCTGACCTGGCTAAAAAATATCGCGAGCCGGCGGATGTTGTTCATGCGATTCAGGCCCATCACGAGGATATCCCTCCTGATACAATGCTTGCAGTGCTTGTTCAGGCCGCGGACACTTTATCCGGAGCAAGGCCTGGTGCCAGGCGGGAAATGATAGAATCATATATAAAAAGACTCGAAGAACTTGAAAAGATTGCAATGTCCTTTACCGGTGTCAGCAAGTCCTTCGCCATTCAGGCAGGCCGGGAAATAAGAATTTTGGTTGAAGGCGATCTGGTTGATGATGATCAATCCATTGTAATATGTAAAGATATCGCAGGTAAAATTGAAAAAGAGCTTACATATCCCGGGCAGATTAAGGTTACTGTAATCAGGGAAACCAGAGCTGTTGAATACGCAAAATAAATAGAGTGATCAATCAACCTCTTTTCAACCGGGGTTTCATAATATGGAAATATCATTATTTAATAAAAATGGTGATGCTGTAGCTTATCTGGCGGATGATTATGACAGGACCGTCTATCTATGGGACGGGCAGCAGGTTGCCTATCTGTTGGATGATCGTTTTATTTACGGTACAAATGGAAAACACCTTGGCTGGTTGATTGATGGGGTTATCTTTAGTCCCAATGGGGAAAGGATTGGTTTTACAGCAAGTACATGTCCGGTACCTCCGTCAAAAGAACCTGTTAAGTTAAAAAAACGGTTTAAAGATGAAGTAAAATCCAGGTGGAAACAGAATCCGCTTCCAAAGCTGCAATTTACACTTGCCCAGGAAGATTTTTCTGACTTTCTTAAAAATGGACAGGTATATAATCCTCGCATGGCACGATTACAGAAAAAATAAATCAAATAATAATCCTTAAAAGAAAATATGGATTAACAATATCTGGTGTCATGACAGTGGGTATATGCACAATATGTGCAAACAGTATTATGCTATACCTTTATTTTACACCAAAAAAAACAGAAATAATATTAATATTATCAATAAAAAAGTCTTGACATGCTCAAATTGATCTTTTATGTACAGGTTTATAACAAATTGTGTCATTTTAAAAAATACAGGTGTTTCAAAGTAATAACCGATTGTTTTAATAAATTGTCTGAAAAGTAAAATGTTTTCGGTTCTGACTTTTGTTTGGCCTTGAATTTGCATATTTAATTTGTTGAAAATTAAAAAAGAAAGCAAAGGAATCAATAAGTTATGGCACAAAATATTAACTCAGCCCTGTCACTGCCAGGAAACACAAGTAACCCTGTTCCAATAAAAGATCAGTATTCCAGTGTTGAATTCTGTATAGATGAACTCGGGTATACCTATCAGTTTAAAGTCTGGGAAACAGAAACTCCGGGAATAAATATCCTGGTAAACCAGAATTCGGTAATATTAAAACATCTCCATGTAGGAAATACATTTGATATCAAGTGTTATCCTTCTGATTGTTCAGGGTATCCTGTAAAAATGCGGACAGAGATCAAGCATATTAAAAAAGATTGTGGTAATAGAGTAAGAGGGCATATTCTTGTTGGTCTCGCAGTTAATGAGTTAGGTAAAAATAACTGAGAAATAATTTTTATTTATTAATATTCAAACAAGTTATTGATCTTATCCTGTCTCTTTTATATTTCTAATCTATAATTTCTACATTTTAAATATTAAATCAGTTACAATGATTGTCACATTGTTTTTCCTGTAGTATTTATTTCATACGAGATACTGCAAAGCACATTTTTCCGGTAAAAGTAAAACAGGAGGGAATATAATGCCCGGTATAGATAAGATATTGTACGCGACTGACCTTTCAAAGAATTCCGTCCATGCCTTTCAATACGCCACAGATATTGCAGACAAACATGATGCATTAATTTATGTCCTTCATATCATGGAAGAACTTCCTGAAAGCGCCAGGACTATCCTTAAAAACTACCTTCCTGACGAGCAATATCGAAAGTTTATTAATAGAAAGGACGAGGCCCTGAATGTTATAAAAGAGAGACTTGCAAACTTCTGCGATAATGTTAAAAAAGGTGATCCTCAATGTGTATTTCGAATAGCCTCTATTGATGTCATTGAAGGACATGCAGTAAACGAGATACTGAAATATTCCGAAAGAAACAATTGTAACTTGATAGTAATGGGAACTCATGGCAAAGGCTTTATCAGTCATGCGCTTCTCGGGAGTGTAGCAGAAAAGGTGTTAAGAAAATCAAAAATCCCTGTCATGGTAATACCCATACCTGAAGATGAGACATCTCTGCCCTATGAAATATAACGAATTCAACTGCGAGGTTAAATAATGTCACAGGAAAACAGCACAATCTATCTGATAGACGGCAACTCATACATCTACAGGGCATATCATGCGATAGGATATCTATCGAACAGCAAGGGACTCAGAACAAACGCAATTTTTGGGTTCACAAAAATGCTTCTTAAACTCTTTGGTGATAAAAATCCCGAGTATGCTGCTGTCGCCCTTGACTCAAAAGGGCCAACCTTCAGGCACGAAATATATGATCAGTACAAGGCAACGCGGCCGCCAATGCCCGATGACCTTGTGGAGCAGCTTCCTTACATAAAATCCATTATACAATGGCTTGGTGTTAAAATGATCGAGATGCCGGGGTATGAGGCGGATGATATCATTGGAACACTCGCTAAAAAAGGAGAGGAAAAAGGATATAATGTAGTGGTTGTTACAGGTGACAAGGATTTCAGGCAGATTATTTCGGATAAAACATCTATGTGGGACACCATGAAAGACAAGATAACTGATCTGGATGTGCTACACAGTGAGTATGGTCTGGAGCCGGAACAGATCATTGACCTCATGGGGCTTTCGGGAGATACATCCGATAATGTCCCCGGAGTAAAGGGTGTTGGAGAAAAAACGGCACTTACTCTCATAAAGGATTTCGGATCGCTTGAAAATGTGTATGAGCATATTGATAAAATTACAAAAAAGAAACTGAAGGAAAACCTGGAAAATTGCCATGATAATGCAGTTCTGAGTAAAAGGCTCGTAACCATAGATTGCAAGGTGCCCATGGATTGTGACACTACTGATCTGAAAATTAATGATACTGAATCAAAAGAGTTGTCAGACCTGTTTCGAGAACTGGAGTTCAAAGGATTATGGGAACAGTTTGCATCAAGAACAGTTGAAATAAAAAAGGAATATGCTTTATGCATGTCTGAGGATGATCTTGTTGATCTGATAAAAAAAATAAAAGAAAAGAGACTGGTATCCATTGATACTGAAACAACCGATACAGATCCCCATAAGGCCGAACTGGTGGGCATATCCATATCATTGGAGCCAGATAAAGGTTATTATATTCCGGTAGGGCATATATATCTTGGTGTACCCAAACAGATTGAAAAAGAAAAAGCACTGGAATTTCTAAGGGATGTTCTCGAAGACGAAAAAGTACTTAAGATTGGGCAGAACATCAAATATGATGCTATCATTTTAAAAAATAATGGCATTGATCTTAAGGGGATATATTTTGATACAATGGTGGCTTCCTATGTGATTAATCCGGGATTAAGGCAGCATAACCTGGATTATCTTGCCCAGCACTACCTGAACCATAAGATGATTTCATATCATGACGTTGTGGGTAAGGGAAAGGCAGAAATAAATTTCTCAGGGGTCACGGTTGAAAACGCAATGGAGTATTCATGCGAAGATGCTGACATAACCCTGAAGATCAAGTCTATCCTTGAAAATCAACTTACAGTAGACAAAAATCAGGATCTTTTTCATAATCTTGAGATGAAGCTCCTTCCTGTGCTTATGGATATGGAGCTTTCCGGCATCAAGATAGATGTGCCTTTTTTTCGTGAGATGTCCGGATCATTTACAAAACGGATCAGGGAGCTTGAAAAAAGAATTTTTGAGGAAGCAGGTACTGATTTTAACCTGAACTCACCCCAGCAGCTTGGATATATACTGTTTGAAAAACTGGAGCTGCCTGTGCAGAAAAAAACCGCCAAAACAAAATCATATTCAACCGATGTGAAGGTGTTGACAAGTCTTGCAAGGGAAGGCCATAAGATTCCTGGGTTAATCCTGCAGTACAGGACTCTGGCCAAGCTTAAATCAACCTATCTTGACGCCCTTGTGAAGATCGTCAACCCGCGGACAGGAAGGATACATTCTTCATTCAACCAGACAGTTGCTGCTACAGGACGATTGAGCAGCAGTAATCCAAACCTGCAGAATATTCCCATAAGGGGAGAAGAGGGTAGAGAAATAAGAAAGGGATTTATTGCAGAAGATGGTTATTATCTGTTCTCTGCTGACTACAGCCAGGTTGAGTTGAGGCTTTTTGCCCATTACTCCGAAGATGATGCGTTAATAGATGCCTTTAATAAAGGTCAGGACATACATTCC
>JASFHE010000028.1:0-20794 GCA_050123415.1 Desulfobacteraceae bacterium
GTGTAAGCAGGGTTGGAAGAGAATACGAGCAAAGTGTCAACCGCCTGCCCTTTTTCAGATAAGACGCTGTCTGTGAAAGAACTGAACTGGCTGCAATAGCTGTTAAGTCTAAATCCTTCCATGGACAGGCAGGGCTCTTTTAATGATTCAGATGCAAGATCATCAATTTCGGCCTCTGGAAGAGAACTGAGCGGGAGTGGGGCGCTGATAAATACACCGCCGGGTTTATTGATGTTTCCTGTCAGGGCATTGAGTGCATGGACTGCCATAAATTCAAGAACATCGCCGTTTAACTGGCCTTTTCCCTTTCCACATATAGCTACAGGTGATTTTGCTTTGGCAAAGGCTCTTGCCGTGGCCGAAATTTCCTCAGGTTTTACGCCTGTGATTGCTGACACCTTTTCCGGCGTATAATCTTCCAGAACAAGATCCTTGAAGCCTTTATATTTACTATGTGCCTCAAATCCAAATGTTCTGTTATCTACAAATTGACTGTCATAAAGGTTTTCCCTGATGATTACATTTGCTATTCCAAGGGCAAGGGCTGTCTCAGTTCCAGGTTTTGCCGGTATCCACTTGTCCGCCTTTGAAGCAGTATTTGAAGCCCTTGACTCTACCTGCGTTATTGTTACGTTTCCTCTGTTTTCTGCAGATTTCCATACTCCCCACGCGTTGAGGACGCGTCCCGGAGCTCCCCAGCCTTCAAGCAGGCCGCATCCGAAACTTAGAATATAATCAGAGTTTTCGAGGTCATAGGTTACAGGATCATCCGAGCCGTACATAAGACCGGAAACAATAGCACTGGTATCCTCTGCGCCGGGGATTCTAAAATAATTATTGCTTCCTACACTCTTCAGAAATCTTTCGATCATTACGGATATTGTCGATCCGTTTCGGTTGCCATCAACCGCGACAATGGAACCAGCCTTTCCCTTGTTCCTCAACTCAAGAATTCTATGAGCCAGTATTTTAAGGGCTTCATCCCAGCTGATGGGTTCAAATTTCCCGGATCCTCTTGGACCAATCCTTTTCATAGGTCCGGTAAAGCGACTGTTTTCATTGTAAACAAGTTGCAGGCCTCCCATGCCCAGAGGGCATATCCCTCCCGGATTTATTGGATGATCTGTTCGACCTTCTATCTTCACTGCTCTATCCCCGGCTTTTCTTACTTCAATACCGCAACCGCCAGGGCACAGTGAACAGTGAGATTTTACACTGGTAAATTCACCGGTTTCCGGAACTGGTACCCATGGAAAATTCTGGGAGAATATTGCAGTATCATCTGCCAGTTTCCATGGAAGCGGCGAGAGTCCTGTACCAACGGCAGCACCAACGGCAAGTTTTACAAAATTTCTACGATTTATAGCTAATAGTTCGGTAATGTCTTTTCCATTAGATTTCATGTTTTTCAACCTCACTATTTATGACAGACGAAACAGGCATTGTTTTCCTCATGCCCTTTTTCGGTATGGCAGGCAGCGCAGTCATCCATCTTCATGCGGTCCCAGCTGTTTGTTTTTATTCCTGCTATGTTTTTTCCCCAAATATTTATACTGTAGCTGGATATTCGGTTCTTTTTATATGCCGGCAGGGTCATGGTTTTATCATGGTCTCCATGACAAACTCTGCATTCCAGTTCTCCTATTTTGATATGGGCAATGTGAGTGAAGTATACGCAATCCGGTTGCCTTGAGTATGACAACCATGGGACTTCTTTGCCTTTTCTAACATATTCGTTCATGAACAATTCTTCATCAGGTGTCTCTCCCAGCGGAGATTCAGATGCAACATGACATTTTTCACACACATCTATTTTGGGTATCCCTGTAAAACTGCCATCATCCCTGAATGAATGACAATAATGACATTTTTCGGCATCAGTATCACCCATGGTAATATTTGAACCCTTAATTTTATTGACAATATCCGGATTCATATGCAGGGCATGATTAAAGTTAAGAGGCTGCTCCTGTTTTGAATAGAGTACCATGGGAAAAATCAGCCACCCTATTATCAGCATAAATACCAGGCCCGATACAAAATAGGCGAGCCCGCTTTCAAAGGGTTTGGAAATCAGACCGGAATAGTAGGATAATACTTTGTGAATCAGAGACAGAATCCATCCATCACCGGATGAATATCCGGAGGAATGCTCATTATTTTTCATCTATTAATCCTCTTTAGGTTGAGTTAAAACTTTCTTAAGAAAGAGTTTAATAATTTGTGCGTATTTACCTGCTCATCAAAATTTTGTCAAGGGAAAAGCCCTTTTATATTCACTTGTTAATGACATCTTTCGTGTGAAAATTGCTCAGGTTAAGGTCAGTTTGGTGATTGATAGATGAACCATTAAGGATACCTGGTTGAAAAAATTGTGCCTGACAAGGAATTCCCCAAAAGAATCATCGGAGAATTCCTAAAGGCAAGGTCGGTTAACAGAGAGATAATTAGAATCGCGGTGTAAATTTCCTCATCCGTTTCCTGCGTCTTTTAGCGGCTTTTGCCTGTTTTTTCTTCTTTTGAACACTTGGTTTATCATAGAAACGACGTTCCTTGATCTCTGAGAAAAATCCTTCTTTGGTTAATTTTTTCTTTAAATCCTTTATTGCTCTTTCAATCTGATTGTTTTGTACTATTACTTTCATATCTTCTCTCTTTATTTATAGATTTGGAAATAATCCATATTTAGCAAAAAAAAGCATTCCAGGTATTTTTTTGGAATGCTTACAATGATATTAAAACAAGATAATACTATTAATTTAGTAATATTGAATTACATATATATTGCCTCTGTTCTGCCTGTTAATTCATTGAAAGCATTAATAAAACACTTATTAACGCAGGGGTATCCTGAGTTTACGGAATTAAAATGAAATATTTTTATATTATTTAAAATATTTATAGGAATCACCCCCTTTTATAAAAATTTTGGCAGGCAGTGAGAAATAATAGTAACTGCCTGATAATTTTATTTAAATTATTATATGTAACTTTTAGAATTTAAAAAAATGTATTATAAGTGAATAATAATGAAAGTCAATATATTAATTGATGTCCATCCAAAACTAAAGTTTTTATTCGGCAGCTGTCAGCACTCAGCGTTCAGCTTTCAGCAAAAGGCTTTTAAAATAAAGACTTAGCTGACGGCTGATAGCTGATCGCTGAAAGCTCCATCCATAAATTGCCTCTTTCTGGATGGGCACTAATTGGTGTTTTATACCCTGAAAATATTATATATTTTCAGCAATGGATACGACTCTGTCACCGAGCATATTTACATAGCTGCCCGATTCATTATCATACCAGCCGTAGATAACTGCCTGAGTAACCGATACCTTTGCATATGTCTGTTCCAGTTTAGACAATATATCTCCGGGAATCCCGGAAACCTTGTTAAGATCTATGGTAACATCTGCTGTTCGTGTATGCGTTTCATGTCCCTCAATAATAGTCGCGACTTTTGGCATACCTATAATATCACTTGAAACGTTCTGTTCATCAGTATACTGCAGATAACCACGTGAATCACTGTTTGCTGTGTCACTGTAGATTTTATTTATTGTATCCCTTCTTATCGGCTCTCCCGAAGGGTTTTCCTGAAGGTTTATAACCAGTATTATTAAAGATCCGGTTGTAAGCGGGACACGGACCGACTCGGCAATAAACCCGATCTGTTTCATCTCAGGTATTACAAGTCCGAGGGTGTTGGCTGCTCCGGTTGTAGTAAGAATAATATTATTCATAACACTGCGGGTTTTTCGAAGATCCGTTGCGCCGGCTTTGGCCGGCTTATCCAGAACTTCCTGAGAGCCCGTCATGGCGTGAATTGTCGCCATTGAAGCGGAAAGTATCCGTTTGGGGCCATAATTGTCAATTAGAGGTTTTATCATATGGGCCAGGCATGTAGTTGTGCATGACGCGTTGGAAATTATATTATGACGCCTCGGATCATAATCGTTTCCATTTATCCCCATTACTGTGGTTACTGCGTCTTCCGGCATGGGGAGGCTTTTATCCTTTATCTTGAATGGCGCTGAGACAACAACTTTATGTGCTCCTGCTTCCAGGTGACCTCTTGCAGACCCTCCCGAACTGTCGCCCGGTTTTGTGGGATCAAGAAACCGGCCTGTCGCATCAATAACAATCCTGACATCATGATCCGCCCATTTAATTTCCCGCGGATTCCTGCTGTCCCTTAAAACGGTTACCTTCATGCCGTCAACAATCATGGACCCGTTTGATTCATTAATGTCTGTTATCGCTCTTTCAGCTTTATATCCATACAGGTGTCCATGAAGCCAGCCATAGGTGGAATCCCGCTCTATATAGTGGGCAAGGTCCTTCATTGATGTCCCTACTGACCTGCCCATGTTGATGACTATTTCCTTAAAAAATTTTCTGCCCACATGGTGCCAGAGAGTCAGTTTCCCGATTCTTCCCAAGCCGTTTATACCCAGTACCAGATCGCTTTTATTTGCATGCATGTCTCTTTCTTCCATTTTTACCTCCTTGCCACTTCTTCTATTTCCATTTTACCCGAGTATATTGATCCTTCTCTGCCATCAATACTGAGCCAGTCTCCTGTCTTGAGGTGGATCTGGTCAATGGAGCATCTGCTGTCCTTTTCCATACAGGTCAGGTTAGGGCTTCCCACAACGCATGTTTTGCCAAGTCTGTGTGCGACAATGGCGGCATGTGAGGTTGATCCTCCTCTGGCGGTCAGCAGGCCGTTGCTCTCAAATATCTCCTGGATGTCATCCGGTACCGTATCTCCTCTCACCAGGATTAATGATGTGTCAGGCTCCTTTTTTCTGAAGGACCTGATTTCATCAAGGTTGAATACTACTTTACCGGTCATTGCTCCACCACTCACACCTATGCCATGTCCTAAAAATCTCGTATCTGTTTCCAGTCCGTTTACAAAAGACAGGACTTTCTTGCCCTGCCTTATTGCCATGTCCCTTGTCTGGAGAAAATACAGATCTTTTTCTCTTCCTGATTCAAATGTGAATTCCATTTCCTGCGGACTCCAGTTCCGGTCATATATAAGTTCCCTGGCGCAGTTCCTGATGGCATTATAAATTTCAGGAAAAGAATTCTGAAGTGTTTTGTTTATATCCCTGTTTTCGGTTTCAGCCTGCCTGTTTGAAATTGGCAAAGTATTGACAAGCCCCGACACAACGTCTTCTCCCTGGTTGCCCAGAGCATAATCTCCCCAGAGTGTTATCAGATCACCCGAGAGCCTCGGGTTATGGGTAAAAACAACGCCTGAACCGGAATTTTTATGCAGATTCCCAAATACCATTGACTGCACCGTAACAGCCGTTCCCCAGTCATCGGAGATTTTCATTATTTTACGATATGCTCTGGCCTTAGGGGTATTCCATGATTCCAGTACCTTGCCGATAGTGATATACAACTGATTTATTGGTGATTCCTCAACAGGTATTCCCTTACTGAGTATAAAGTTCTTATAGTCAAGGGTGATCTGCTTCATCTGTTCGCCTGTGAAGTTAATTTTGTGCCGGACTTTCAGTTTTTCCTTCCTTCCGGCGATGATGTCATCAAAATCATTTCTGTCCAGACCAAAGGCCATTCCATAAGACTGGAGGAATCTTCTATAGCAGTCCCATGCAAACCATGGTTCGCCGGTAATATCCGTTATACCCTGAACAATGTCCTCATTTATACCGACATTAAGGAATGTATCCATCATGCCGGGCTGAGATATGGGCGCACCGCTTCTTACAGAAAAGAGGAGAGGATTTTCTGGATCCCCGAAATGCTTCCCTGTCTGTCTTTCAATAGAAACGATTTCTCTCTCAACCTGGGACTTTAAATTATTATCTGCCGGCTTATAACCATCGATTACTTCCCAGTACCTGTAGACTTCTGTTGTAATAATAAAGCCCGGAGGTACCCTGAAACCATTATTGTGCAGGCTTACAAGGTTTAATCCTTTGTTGCCAAGATGTATTACTCCCGATACAAGACGGTTTGATGAGGTTATTGATGAGATTGCCTTCTGGGGGTCATAGTTCAATAGCAAATGAAGTTTGTCTTTTGACAGTTCATCTGATTGCCGGAAGAGTGTTTTCATTATTCTGCTAAGGAACAGATCAAGCTGCTGGAGTCCGAGTGCAAAGGCGATTCTTTCCCTTAAAAAGACCTCTGATACCCTGTGCGTCAGTTTATCCCTGCTGAAGGAATGCCCGTTGGTTCGATATTTGGATAGTAAGGATTCTTTGGGTGCGCTGTTCAGTATTTTTAAAAGATTCTGTTCATGGATCGCATTGAAATAGTCGTTTACAACATTGCTTACTGCCTGTGAAAAACCCCTGAAGATATCTATAAACTGGGTAAAGGTGAAACCCCTTACTTTAAGCGAATGTTTAAGGAGTTCCAGCTGCTTTTCTATTTCAGATGATAATATCCCGTCCAGTCTCAGCGCTTTATTAAAAAGAACAAGATAGTCGTTTATTTTAAAAATCGTATCACGGGTAATCAATCCCAGATCGATATTCTCTACAAGATCATCAAAAAGCGTGTTTACCAGTGATTCAAGCCTGAAGGTTAATCCCAGTGTATCGAATTTTCTTTCGTGATAACTGCCGTACATGGATGGTATGTCTACAGTAAAATGACGTTTGTGATAGATATCTTCTCTGATGTCATACCGGTCCGTGGAAAGAATAATCTCTTTTAATTTCTCAAGGTAGGTCAAGAGACCTGATATTTTATGATATGTATCTTCTTCCTTAAACGCATCTTTTAAAAGGTTGATCTCAGAGAAATATCCCGGCTGTAAATGATTGACATAGCTGTCAAGTTCAAGAAAGTCGATCGAGTATTTTTGAACCAGCAGTTTATAGAAAATGACCGCGAGCTCAATCCGTTCCAGGTCAACTGAATTAAATTCGGTTTTTTCTTTGTAGATATCTCTGAGAGTGTCAATATCAAGGTCGAGGAGTTCTTTTATTTTGTTAAGGCCTTTCCGTTTAAATATGTCATTTATCAGGGTATGAACTCCGTTAAAGTAAGGGCCTTCCGGTTTTATCTGTCCATATATATCAGGAGGCAGGAAATCTTTTAATCCGTCCTTTTCTTTAGTCAGCCAGAATTTCAACATTGTTTCTATCAGGCCGATGATCCTGTTGCTGCTTTCTACATGACTTTGTTTTCGAACGAAATGTACCAAAACATCTTTTCTGAATGTGATTTCATCCAGCTTTGTTGAAATATCTCTCAGTTGACCTTCCGCGCCTATTTCATTGAAATATGCAGGAAATAACCGGGTAAGCTGTTTTATCAGGTTGTATACATTGACAATGTTACTGTTCAGAAGGTTTGTTATATCACGCGGAAAAAGGTCAGTATCCTTGATATATACACCTCCGACTGAAAGATATATTATCAGGGATGATAATAATTTTTTTGACCATGTAGGATTCAGCTCGATAATCTCCAGCCAGGTCCTTATGTTCTGGATATGTGCCCTGTTTACCTTAGCCTGCCAGTCATTTCCAACTCCTTTAAAATCAGGCGTCTGAAAGCCAAGATCCATTACAGACTCGAGAAAAAAGCCTACCAGTTCACTTTCATCAGTTTTGTAGATAGCTGTGCCCATGTTCCCGACGCAGTTAAGGGCTGTTCCCGGATAGAGCGTTACACTCTCCTTTAATATCCTGAAGGTCTTCAGGATAAGGGGCTGCAGGTGTTTTGGCTTTTCGGTTTCTATAAGCAGGGTCAGTGTCCTGTTAACCTCTCTCAATGTTTCTTCATGGATTACCGAAAGGCCGTCCATATTCATTATGTGAAAGAGAAAGATAAGTTTCCAGTACTGCCCGTGCCCGGTTTCTTCTCCTTTTTTATAAAGCAATCGGGGAATCTTTCTGTACTGATCAGCGATCTGCCTGTACCCCGGAAGTGTTATCAGTTCTTTCAGTAAGCTGTATTTATCATTTTTATTTTCATGGATAATCTTTATCAGATTATCCTGATATTTTTTCAGATCCTGATGCGAAACTATTTTGAATATTTCTCCAAGCTCATCTATATCGGAGGAAGGAATAGCTGCTTCATTTATGAACCATTCCATTGGATCTTTATGGCGTGACCAGAAATCATACGATTCTTTCAGGTATTTTTTTAAGAGTGTGTTTATACTTGCTGCAGTACTTTCCGGGAGTTGTCGATCAGCCAGCAATGATGCTATTTTATTTATCTGATAGAAACTTTTCACAAATAAAGAGAAATATTTATCTTCAAGGGAAGATATCTCGTTAAAGGAATATTCTATCACACCAATGAACCTGGGGAGGTCTTCTTTTGAATCTTTAATAATTTTCTGAATATAGATTAGAAGATTATCCGCTCCATCCTGATTCACCAGAGCATTTTGGGATTCTGTAATGGCTTCAAGGAAAACCTCAATTAAGAGTTTTACTGCTTCAGGACCCTTTGGATGTTTTTTTAAAAGATGGAAATAATCCAGAGAATAGTTCCTTGCTTCCTTTACAATAAATTCCCAGTTCTTGTACGGGTGGCATAATTCTGTAATAAAGACATTCAGATTGTCTGTAATCCCCGAATATCTGGACATGGCATCCCGCAGGACCTTGTATTCTTCCCGAATTATGACGTCGACTTTACTCGTTTTAATATTTACTTCAAGGGCTTTAGATGGCATACTATGCCTCTCTGAAAGGAGAAAAAAATAATTTAAAAGATCGTTTACAGATAAGAAAAATTAATTATAGCAGATATAATATCAAATATTAAAGAATTTTATATGCCTGTCGGTTTGGATAGCAACGATTTATATGCGTATAAAGTAAAATTTGTAACCTTGTCTTACCTTGTCAATAGAGTGTTTTTTAAGTAATATAGCCTTCTGACCGCCTTAATGATCTTGACAGTATTGTTTGATTTATGCTAACAAATCCTGACAGTTGTAGCTGTTTTTATTCATTTTTTTGGATTGCTGGCAGGGTAACGGGAATATTAACAATATGTACCTACCTGTAGAGGAGCTTCAATATGGACAAGGATGATGATCTGTTTGGAGATCAAATTGACGAAGATGATGATTTACTTAATATAAGCCTTGATGAACTGTCTCCCGATGAAATCGATGAGCCTGCCAGTGAAGAGCCTGATCAAGATATTATAGAGCTCATTGATCTCGTGGAAAAAGGAGACGCTGATCTTCTGGGAATTGATGACGATACGGATGTGCCGGGAGAAGATGATATTTCAAGTGATGAATCAGATGAAATATCCTATGATGATTCCGAAGATATCCCGTCAGACCTTGAGATGGATGACATGCTGCTTGATTCCGATATGTCTGCCCCGGGTGATGACCAGGAACCGGCCACTGATGACGATCTGGATCAGCTGCTTGCAGGGGATTCTCTGGATGATTTGGGCTTTGAGCCGGAAGAAACCGAGATCACCGATGATGCACTCGAAAGCCTTCTGGATGAAACCGAACTGGAAGAGCTTACAGGTGATGTCGAAATCGAATCCGGCGATGCCGAAGATTTGAATCTGCAAATGGAGGATATCCTGGTTGAAAGTGATGAATCCGATCAGGAAATCCTTTCTGATGATGAAAGCCCGGATGAGCTGGCCGCTGTTGATGATCAGGATGACCTGTTTGGGGACATTGATCTGGAGGGAGAATCTGAAGAAAGCATACTGGAACCTGATGATGAAATACTTGGTGACCTGGATGATGAATCAGGCGAAGAATCCCTCGGGGAGAGTGACCTTCAAATGGAATCTTCCGATAATGAAGAACAGATCGATGCTACGGATATTAATTTTGATGAGATAGATGATATCCCGCTGGATGGCGAGTCCCTTGAAGATCTTTTATCAGATAGTGATATGGAAGAAGCTGCTCTCGGCGGCCATGAATCTGAGGCGGCACAGGAACAAATGACCGATGATGAGGTTCAGGCTGAGATGTCTGATGAAACCCTTGATGAGTCAGAAGAAATGTCACTGGATGAGGATTCTCTTGAAGATCTCATTTTAAAGGAAGATCTTCAAGAAGAAACCGCTGACAGCGAACCTGCTTTAGAGGACATACAGGAGTTAGTGGTTGATGAAGAGCAAATTGAAACTGCTGATGAAGATTTTGGGGAAGAGGCTGATACGCAGATATCCCTTGAACCTGATATAGAAGAAGCTGTTGCTTCGGATGTCTCTCAGGCAGGAGAAGAGGTTCCTGCAGCTATTCCTCAGGTACCGGTGATTTCAGAAGAAAAAGTTGAGGAGATCGTAAGAGATGTCGTCGGAGAGGTAGTCGAAAAGATTGCAAGAGAAGTATTTTCCGAAGTCGCTGAGAAAGTAATCACCGAAGCTATTGACAGTTTAAAGAAAAGCCTTGAATCAGATTCAGAATAATTTTTGAATACTGAAATTTATAATATCAAAAAGGGGTTGCCACTGTCGCGACCCCTTTTTTATCAACTGTAGTTTATATTTTTGGGATCACAGGAGTTTTATAATGCCGGAAGAAACAATGGCTAAAGGTTATGAACCTAAGGAAGTAGAAGATAAATGGTATGAATACTGGATGGAAAATGAGCTTTTTAAAGCGGAAGTTCCATCTGAAAAAGAGCCGTTCTGTATGGTTATACCTCCGCCGAATATCACGGGTACGCTGCATTGGGGGCATGCCCTTAACAACACTCTTCAGGATATATTGTGCCGTTATAAAAGAATGAAAGGATTTAATGTCCTCTGGCAGCCGGGCACTGATCACGCCGGAATAGCAACACAGAATGTTGTTGAAAAGGATCTTATGGAAAAAAGCATGAGCCGGCATGATGTTGGTAGAGAGAAATTTATTGAACTGGTCTGGGAGTGGCGTGAAAAGTATGGCGGCAAGATAATCAACCAGTTAAAAAAACTGGGCAGTTCCTGTGACTGGAGCAGAGAAAGGTTTACCATGGATGAAGGCCTTTCAAGGGCTGTAAAGGAGGTTTTTGTTAGACTCTATGAAGAAGGTCTTATTTACCGTGGTGATTATATCATCAACTGGTGTCCGAGATGTCATACAGCCCTTGCCGATCTCGAAGTCGAGCATGAGGACAGGGACAGTTTTCTTTATCACCTTCGTTATAAATTCGAAAACAGCGATAAATATCTGGTGGTCGCGACAACAAGGCCTGAAACACTGCTGGGTGATACTGCCGTTGCAGTAAACCCTGAAGACGAGAGATATTCGAATCTGCCGGGCACCCGTGTCCTGCTTCCTGTTCTTAATAAACCTGTGCCAATATTATTTGATAAATATGTTGATATGGAATTCGGAACAGGCGCCCTTAAAATCACCCCGGCCCATGATGCTAATGACTTTAATATTGGAAACCAGCATAACCTCGAAAGGGTCAAGGTTATTGATGAAGACGGCAGGATGAACGAACTGGCGGGTAAATATCAGGGCATGGACAGGTTTGAGTGCCGTGAAAGAATACTGGAAGACCTTGAAAAAGACGGCCTGCTTGAAAAGAAAGAACCATACAGGCATGCCACAGGCCACTGCTACCGCTGCAAAACAATGATTGAGCCCCTGCTTTCAAAACAGTGGTTTGTAAAAACAGAGCCCCTGGCACAAAAAGCTATTGAGGCGGTAAAATCAGGGAAGACAAAAATACTCCCCGTGACATGGGAGAATGTATATTTTGACTGGATGAATAATATCAGGGACTGGTGTATCTCAAGACAGATATGGTGGGGACACCGCATACCCGCGTGGTTCTGTGACGAATGCGGTGAGATAATTGTTGCCAAGGAAGAGCCTGAAGAATGTCCCTCCTGCAAAAGTAATGGTTTAAGGCAGGAGACCGATGTTCTTGATACATGGTTCAGTTCTGCTTTATGGCCCTTTTCAACACTTGGCTGGCCTGACAATACCGAAGCCCTTAAGATTTTTTATCCGACTTCCGCCCTGATTACGGCCTTTGATATCCTCTTTTTCTGGGTTGCAAGAATGATGATGATGGGGCTTCATTTTATGGAAGATATTCCATTCTCGGATGTCTATATCCATGCTCTCGTCAGGGACGCCGAAGGTAAAAAAATGAGCAAGTCAATAGGGAACGTAATTGATCCCCTGATTGTCATTGATCAATACGGCACTGATTCCTTCAGGTTCACGCTGGCGGCCTTTGCAGCCCAGGGCAGGGATATTAAACTCTCTGAAGAAAGAATAGAAGGATACAGGCATTTTGCAAACAAGATCTGGAATTCCGCAAGGCTTGTTCTTACAAATCTGAAAGGAAATGAGGTAGAAGGTGAAAATAAAATGCTTTCACTCCCGGACAGGTGGATTTTAACCAGGCTTGGTGAAGTAAGTAAAGAGGTCTCCGTTGCTCTCGATGACTACCGCTTTAATGATGCAGCAGGATCAGCCTATCAGTTTGTATGGCATGAGTTCTGCGACTGGTACCTTGAAATGGCAAAAGAGCGGTTATACAGCGATGATGAAAAACTGAACTATTCGGTAAGGTGTACACTTAAAGAGCTGTTGTCAGGTATTTTAAGAATTCTTCATCCATTTATGCCTTTCATCACTGAAGAGGTCTGGCATCGGATACCTGGTACCAGCGGAAGCATAATGAAAGAAATTTTTCCTGAATCAGCTGATTATCCTGCTGACGCCGCCGCCCTTAAAGATATGGCAAATGTAATGGGGGTTATAAACGGGATTAGAAATATACGTGGTGAAATGAATATCCACCCCTCTAAAAAAGTTGATATACATATCGAGATGCCTGAAGATTCGCTGCGAGAAACATTGCTGCCCAACCTCAGTTATGTTAAAAATCTGGCCAGGGTGGAAAATGTTAAAATTGAAAAGGAACTCCCAAAACCCGAAGCCTCAGCGACCGCTGTTTTTGAAGGGAATCAGATCCATATCCTGCTAAAGGGAATTATTGATTTTGATGAAGAAAAAGGACGTATAAATAAAGATATAGCCAAGGTCAGGAAGGAAATAGCCGACTCGGAAAAGAAGCTTTCAAATAAAGGATTTCTTGAGAAGGCGCCGGATGATGTAATCGAAAAGGTAAAAGAAAAAGTCTCAACATTACAAGCCCGGTTGAATAAACTGGAGGAAAACCTGTCATTTTTTGAGGAGATAGATGATTAAAAACCCAATCCTGCTTGATAAGATTATAACAAATGCTCTTGAAGAAGACCTTGGTCCGGGGGATATCACTACCGACTCCATAATTGGCGGTGATATCACTGGAAAGGCGGTCCTTGAGACAAGGGAAGATATTGTACTTGCGGGGCTTCCTGTTTTTATGAGGGTGTTTTCAATTCTTGACAGTAACATATCCTTTGAAACTTATTATGAGGATGGACATAAAGTATCAGTTGGTGAGGTTATTTGCAGCATAAACGGCGCAATGGCTTCTATTTTAAAAGCAGAAAGGACTGCCCTGAACCTGATACAGCGAATGAGCGGCATTGCTACCCTTACAAGCGAATATGTATCAAAAGCAGCTTCCGATAAAGTCAAAATCCTGGATACAAGAAAGACCATGCCCGGGCTCAGACTGCTTGATAAATATGCTGTTCCATTAGGCGGAGGCTGCAATCATCGTTTTGGTCTTTTTGATGGCATCCTTATCAAAGATAATCATATAGCTGTTGCCGGCTCCGTAAAAAAAGCGGTTGAGGCGGCCAGAAAAAATGCTCCTCATGGAATTAAGGTGGAGGTAGAGGTCGAAGACCCGGACGGGATTAAAACAGCAATTGAAGCAGGCGCTGATGTTATCCTGCTTGATAATATGCTCCCTGACCGGATGAAAGAAGCGGTCGATTTTGTTGCTGGAAGGGCCCTTCTGGAGGCATCAGGCGGGATATCCCTTGATAATATTAAAGAAGTTGCAGCCACCGGAGTGGATATGATCTCGATCGGGGCATTGACCCATTCGGTAAAGGCTGTTGACCTGAGCCTTGAAATCTCGGGTGTGTAATTCCGAATATTATCGAAAATGCCGGTTTAACAGTAAAAATCAAAAATTTACTTGATTCATAAGTTATCAATCTGTATTTATAGAAGACTTTTTTGTAAAAAAATTCACAAGACAGGTTTTTACTTTAAGAAAATAATTATTTTTATGTTTATTGATCCGATTTTCGGTGAAAAAATTTATTTTTTAAGACTTAAACATGAGTCAAAATAACGAAAGGAGCAAAACAATTATGGCATTAGATCCAACCAAACATGCTGATTGGGAAATTGCCCAGGACGCAGAAAAGGACATGAAGACTGTTAATGAGATTGCGGAGAATTTTGGACTTACACAGGACGAACTCCTCCCGCAGGGACATTACTTTGGAAAAGTCGATTACAGGGCAGTGCTCGAAAGACTGAAAGATAAACCAAATGGTAAATATATCGATGTTACTGCTATCACTCCTACACCTCTTGGTGAAGGTAAATCCACCTCAACAATGGGTCTTGTCGAAGGCCTTGGAAAAAGAGGAAAAAGCGTATCAGCAGCTATCCGCCAGCCATCAGGCGGACCTACAATGAACATCAAAGGTTCGGCAGCAGGCGGCGGTCTTGCGCAGTGTATTCCTCTTACCGAGTTCTCCCTGGGGCTTACAGGTGATATCAACGCTATAATGAACGCGCACAACCTGGCAATGGTTGCACTGACCTCCCGTATGCAGCATGAAAGAAATTATAACGATGAGCAGCTCATGAGGCTTTCCAAAATGCCTCGTCTGGATATTGACCCTACTAACGTGGAAATGGGCTGGATCATTGACTTCTGCTGCCAGGCACTTAGAAACATAATAATTGGTATTGACGGTGTAAACGGCAAGGCCGACGGTTTCATGATGAAGTCAAAATTCGGTATTGCCGTTTCTTCAGAGGTTATGGCTATTCTGGCGGTTGCCACAAGCCTTAAGGACATGCGTGAGCGCATGGGTAAAATTGTTGTAGCATATGACAAGAAGGGTAAAGCTATTACAACAGAAGACCTGGAAGTTGCCGGCGCCATGACAGCATGGATGGTAAACGCTCTTAATCCCAATCTACTGCAGACACTGGAAGGTCAGCCTGTTCTGGTTCATGCAGGTCCTTTTGCTAATATTGCAATCGGTCAGAGCTCAATAGTTGCTGACCAGGTCGGTCTTAAACTGGCTGACTACCATATAACAGAATCGGGTTTTGGCGCTGACATAGGTTTTGAAAAATTCTGGAACCTGAAATGTCGTTTCAGTGGCATGACCCCTGATGCAGCAGTTGTTGTTGCGACAATCAGGGCACTTAAATGTCATGGCGGCGCTCCTGTTCCTGTTCCCGGAAAACCGATGCCTGAAGAATATTCAGGTGAAAATGTAGAATGGGTAGAAAAGGGCTGTGAAAACCTGATACATCATATTAATAATGTCAGGAAAGCCGGAATCAGCCCGGTTGTATGTATCAATTCCTTCTACACTGATACCAAGAATGAAATCAATAAGGTACGTGAACTGGCAGAAGCTGCCGGCGCCAAGGTTGCAGTATCAGAACACTGGCTGAAGGGCGGCGACGGTGCACTTGAGTTTGCAGATGCGGTCGTCGAAGCGTGTGAAGAAAAGACAGATTTTAAATTCCTCTATGAACTCGATATGCCTATTAAAGAGAGAATTGAAAAGGTTGCCACAGAGGTTTATGGTGCTGACGGTGTTGACTTTTCAGGCGAAGCTCTGACATCGCTCAAGAGAATCCAGGCTGATTCTGAACTTTCAAAACTTGGTCTCTGTATGGTTAAAACACACCTCTCACTTTCTGACAATCCAGCAATCAAGGGTGTGCCGAAAGGCTGGAGACTTACCGTACGCGAAGTACTCACCTATGGCGGTGCTGGCTTTATCGTACCTGTCGCAGGCGCAATCTCACTCATGCCGGGAACGGGCTCAAATCCTGCTTTCAGGCGTGTTGATGTTGATACGGAAACAGGTAAGGTGCAGGGCGTATTCTAAATCGTTTTTAATCCGGAAACACCTGGTTTTCGGGTGCTTATTTATTTTATTAAAAAGCCGCTCAGGAATTTTTCGGAGCGGCTTAAAAATAGTGTGGACTAAACCTGAATGGTATGAAAAATGTAATACCATATCCCAGTCAATGAAACTGTATTCCTTACAAGAAACGAATTCCAATTCAATTAGCTCCAATGAATAAAAGGTGATAACTGTGAATAAAGTAAAGTCAGAAAATATTGATGATATTGTACTCGACAACAGTATCTATCCCTGAAGCAGTTTGACCACAAAAGGGTCTCCATGTTTGAGGAAAACATGAGGAGGTTTCAGGGTGGTATAGTTTCAGCAATGCAGAAAAAAAGAATACTGGGGGTTACCAGCAGGAATGTGTTGGTGGGGAGGAAAAAATGAAAAGCAGGCTGAGGGCTTGAAGAGAGAAAACTAATAACCTTTTATACATAGGAACTAAAAAGCTTTAGACCGCTTTTCTAACAGCCTTCAGTCGAAACTGGTTCAACCCTCATCTCTATTCTGACCTTTGGTATCTGATATCTTATCTCCAGATTTGTCACCATGTTTTCCCTAACAGTCTACAGCCTAAAACGCTTCAGCCTGATTTTCTCCTTGCATTTACAATCTATTAGGTTTAAACATTGTTAATTATGTCAACAAAAGCATAATGATAAGTCTTTCAGTCTCCTCCCGGGGAGACATCTTTTACATTATCCATACAAAACAGTTTTTTGTATTCACTGACAGACAAGGTCTTTTTCTGTCGTAAAAAAATTATTTTAGCATTTAAATGTATTTCACTTTTTAGCAAATAAATTGATGTTTTTGAGAAACCGGTTATTAATTCTACTGGTCAGGGCCGGATTAGAATGGAAAAGATTCGTGAAAATGCTGCCATCTGGATGCTGCGACGGGGCTGGAAAAAATTTACTGCCAAACACCGGGAATTTGAGCAGAGTCTTTTTGAGCACACCATGGTGGAACTGGATGCCCTTTTATCCCTTTTACCTATATTAAGACAATCCAACCACTTCCATTTGACAAAAGAAGAGGAAAAAATCCTCATCGCCTCAGTTATTGCCCATGATGCCGGAAAAGAAAAACCGGAGTGGCAAGAGTATGTTTTGGGTAAAAGAGGCTTTATTTCGGATGTGAATCCGGATTTTACCAGGCAGATTATCCCTGAACTTACTAATTTCCTTGGATTTGTAAATGTTGATGTGAAAATTATTAGTGTCATAGAAAATTGTGTAAATCTCCACATGAGGCATGAACGTGGTGATGCAAATGTTGTCTCATCCCTCCTCAAAGGTCAGGACAGATGGAAGACCCTGGCGGATCTCGTTGATACTATAGATAATTTCTGCTCGGCTCAGGGTATATTCGCTGCCCTGTCCTCAATCGAAAGAAGCATTCTGGCCAATCACTTGAAATTTTCCTATCACCAGATCACAATTCGGGGAGTTTCCACTACTATGCTTCACAAGGCCTGTATGGACAGTTTTACTCAAGAGGGCTGGCAACCACTTCTGCACTATAGTGATTCGACATTATATGCTTCCTCTGCTTCAGAAAAACTTTCCGAACCATCTTTGGAAAAAATTGAAGACCAACTTGTAGAAATCATAAAGGAGAGCATCAAGCAGGATATTTCAGCACTGATGGTTGGAAATCCTACTGCCAGCATTTTACCAAAGCCGGATCTCTTCGATTATCAGGAAATCAGGAATTATCTCCAGGGTGCTTCAAAAAAAGTGAACCGAAAGTCATTTATCAAGAAGAAGGAAACAGAAAGAATTAAGGTTGTCACACAGTATTTATCTTTAAAAGGTGAGAGACCGGATCAGAGCGATGATAAAGTATTGTCGCTGCATTCCCAAAGGATCGATTCTGCACATCCTCAGATGGTGGTATTCAAATTTTTTAAACGAGCAATGGATAAAAACCTTATCGGGGTAAATGGTGTTAAAATCGTAAAAGAGGAGTACGAAAAGGTTTTTGGAGAAGGTAGTTGGACCGATCTCCAGAATACTTCAACCCTGATGGCAGCCAAAGACATGGCCCAAACGGTCGATTATTTCTGGAACCTGCCCGGCTCACAATTCGGATACAAGGTGGATAAAATAGAAGAACTGGCTGATGAAAAGAAGGATGAATTACTGATAGATATCCTGAATGAAATTGCCAGGAAAGTATTTTCACAGATTGATCATCCGCCTTCCCGCAAAGAGCTGACCCAAAAGATGGCAAAGGCATTTATGCAGGATTTGATTAAGCCCTCACCCGGAATCGAGGTGAAGGAGATCATTGCCCAACAACTGGAAGCTTACAAATCATCCAAGCCATTTGCCGGCAAGGTGACAAAAAAAGCCGAATATTTCTGTCCTGTTTGTAATACACCATTCAAGGAAGGGGTAAAAGGCTCAGCGGATTTTCTGGATAATCCACAGTCTCACACCAACCGTGCTGTGTCCCATGGGTCGTTCGGATATGTGATGATATGTGAAACCTGTAAATATGAAAGCTTCCTGAGACAGATAATTCTGGGGGGAAAGCCTGCCGAACTGATTGTGCTGTTTCCCCGAATGAACATAGGCTATGGATCTGGGAATATCCTGGTTCAAAAAACAAAAGAGCTTTACGAGACTGCATTTAATCTTATGGCTGGGAATTCAGATGACCCCGGTCATAAGATAACATTTGCCCTGACTCAAATAATAGCGCGTAATGCCCTGGATAGAGATCTATACCAAATCACACCTTCCGAGTTAACAGAGATTTTGTCATACAGGGCTGGTGAAGATAACAGGAAAAAATTGAGACGAACACTGGAAAAAGAGATTAAGGGTGTGATAGGTGATACAGTAGATGATTTGAATACTGAATGGAGCACGGATTTTACCACATGGGATGAAGCTGTGGACGCCCTGATAGCAAACCGGATAAATGATTCCGTAGCCAGGTCCATACGATCCGAAGCCTATAAGCTGATTCCACAAATGAAACTTGTATGCCAGACTCCCAACATGATTCTGTTTCCCCTGTTTAATCCAATTAAGAAAGATGCAAGCCCTTTTCAAATAGCCAAAGAATCCGAGACGAACGTGGCACTGAGAAAGCTGTTTGTTTCTCTTTTAATAGGTCTTTGCCTTGATATGACAGTTGCCATCGTTAAAGACAGTGATGAAATTGATTTTCAGGGAGGCGAAGGTGTAGCCTTTGTTCCCCCTGTTCCATCAGTGAGAGAACTTGTCGGTTCGGACTGGCTGTCCATTTCGGATGCTGAAAAATGGTTCAGGGCAATCGGAGCAGCCAGCATTGTTGCAGGCTGGGCAGCCTACCCTGAAAGGTCCAATCTGTATTCCGTCCTTTCCGCCCCCACTCCGGGGCATATCCTGAGAAGAATAGAGGAAAAGTCCGAGAGCGGGCAGGCAAGCTATCACCAGATAAACTATATTGAAATGGTAAAGGAGGTTTTAAGGTGAGACAGTTCATTTTTACCAAGACAGAACAATTTAACATTGATTCCATTGAACCCAAGATTGATAAAATCCGTGATGCCTTTGATCGTTATCTTGATGCGTACCCGGTAAAAACTCCCAGAAGCAAACACGGTTTAATGGGCCCGGTTGGTAAAATCCTCCAGGAAGTCAAGGGAGGAAAATGGGATGCAACCTCACTAATGGGGTATGCCTTGAATATTCACCTTTCAAACCCCAAGGCACGTATGATCAGCGAAGATGCCCGTTCCGCCCTGGAACAGGGGATTACAGATCTCATAAGCCTTATGAAGGAGATTCCGGTTAATGCCTGTGATCGTGTTCTGGACAGGATTGATTATGGGCTTTACTACATGAGGCGAAAAAAAGGCCTGGCGTGGCTGGAAACTATCAAGAACGATTGGGTTGATTTTTTGCGGCAGCGTTACAAGGACGGCCAGAAACTGTCAGAAGTATGGCAGGAGAAGCTGGAAAAGATAGGTAATAATTTTGAAAAAATCGGTTACCCCAGCAAAAAGACCTTTGGAGACGCCAAAGATCAAAAGCGAAAGGATATGGAAGAGTTTATAAAACAGGCTCAGTTAAAGGGCTATGATTTTGAAGAGGAGGATTAAACATGGCTGCTATGGATATTATTCAAAATTATCTGGTGGATCATCCGAGGCCCTTGATTGGTGCCGAAACAATACAGTTACTCATTATAAGGGAAATCCTGGACTATACTGTTTTAAGAACAGAGGAAGACAGGCAACTCAATGCTGTGGTAACACCCCTTTCCATTGCTAAACCGGACCCGACCGGCGGGTGGCCTTTCTGGCCACAAAGCAAAAGGCTGCGGAATCAAGAGAACTGGAACATTTACTCAGGACCGCTGGCAAGGATGCCGGGCTGGATATCTCCGAATGTTATTTAAAGGACAAACTTTGTATGCGTTGTCCGCGCTGCGGACTATATGGGGCAACGAGCACGGAATCAGGGCAGGAAGCAAGGGCCAATATTAAACATCGGATTGAATATTCCACTGCCTTTTCTCTTCTTCCTTTTGAAGAGATCGCAGAGTCCAAAACCTTTAATGCCATCAGCGACAAAGATATTACAACCGGTCAGGCCCTGGGCGCACGTCATGCCGTAGTTCCGGCTACGCTCTTTCCTTCGGTTATTACCTTAAAGAGTGTAACAAAAAATGAATTGATTCTGGCTGTCAAGACACTGCTTTCATGTAAAAGTTATGGGGCAGAATCGAGAATAGGCGGTGATGTCAGGAATACGATTGT
>JASFHE010000029.1:0-20519 GCA_050123415.1 Desulfobacteraceae bacterium
TATTTTTTACTGCCGATACTACCTGTAAAACAGGCTCCTTTAAGATCTGATCCCTTGCGTTGGCATCAAATGTAATGATAATCTCCGGGTTCCAGTTAATTATGTCTTCCGCACTGATACCGCGAACCATTTCAAGAGAGCTCGCAACATTCTCCCCTCCTGCAGCATTTATATATACTGAACATATATCAGTAGCGTTAATTGTAGACAGCGCCCCTCCCCTGAAACTTAATGACAATATTTTTACGTAATCGTTTTCAGAAAGGTTTGATGTTTTTTCAGTGACATACTTAATCTGAGTATCATAGTAATCACAAAAGTCCTCTGCCTTCGAAGGTGCTTCTCCACCAAGTATTTCCGCTATCTTTCTGATATTATCCTTCATTTCTTCTATTGTAGAAAATGTGTTGAGGGGTACAACAGATATCCCCGCTGCCTTATACTGTGCGATTACAGCATCATCTCTTACCGGTCCATAAACAACCTGAGCGCCCGAGGCTATGACATCTTCAACATTGTTTGTGCTGAGCCCTCCGGGATTTGCCTTTGCGTATCCTGGAAATATTTTTTTAAAATAATCATTCAAATTGGCATCAGCCGCACACACAATCCGGTCGGCACATCCCAGCAGTGCTGTCATGTGCGCCATGGCTCCTATCTGAGGCGCAACTCTTTTTACATTAAAGGGGATTAAAATCGGTTTGTTTTCTTTATCCAGAATGGTTCTTGTTGCCGGCTCATTTGCTGCTGCGTATATCGACGGAGATAAAAAGAGAAACAATAAAAATAAGCCTGTTCCATATTTGGCAGTCCTGACTAATCTATACATTTTATAAAATTTACCTCCTGAAGTAACTTTTAGATTGAATAGTTTCCATTATCTGCATCGAATGTTCAATTGGCCTGTTTACTTATAACAGGGATGCAGGAACTAACCTCAAAATTATCAATATGATTTTTTACTACCCGTATATCGATTCCATAGGTATTTTTCATGTTTTCCGCAGTAATTATCTTTTCTGCCCTGCCGGTTAAAAATACGTTGTCCCTTTCCATAAGAGCCACGTCCCCATTGCATTGAAAGGCATGGTCCGGATAGTGTGTTGTCATAATAACTCCAAGCCCGTTTTCTCTGGCAAGACCGCTAATGCATTGAAGGACACGTACCTGGTTGCCGAAATCCAGATTGGAGGTAGGTTCATCCAGGAGTAAAAACGCGGGTTGTTGTGCCAGGGCACGCGCGATGAGCACTAACTGCCGTTCACCTCCGCTTATTTCAGTATAAGTCCTGTTTATCAGAAAGCCGACACCAAGACGTTCAAGCATGTTAATTGCCACTTCCCTGTCATGACGGCCCGGTGTTTGAAATATCCCGATATGGGCTGTCCTGCCCATCATTACAACATCGATAACTTTAAATGGGAATGGGGGTGTATGGGCCTGGGGAACATACCCCATTATTTTTGCAAACTGCCTGCGAGACATTGAGTTTGTGTTTTTATCATTTAACGTAATATTGCCGCCCATGGGTTTGAGAAAACCGAGGATTGTCTTGAAAAGAGTGGTCTTGCCAACTCCATTAGGACCGAGCAGGCACAGCATCTCTCCCGAATTAATGGTCAGGTTGAATTTATCAACAACAATACGCGAGCCGAATCCGCAAACAAGATCCTTTATTACGAGCCTCATACCCACGCCTTTCTGCTTTTGAATAAAAGATAAATAAAAAGCGGAGCCCCGACCAGTGAGGTGATAACGCCTACGGGTATCTCACCTGCTATAAGTGTTCGTGCAAGATCATCAACTATAAGCATAAATAACGCCCCTATTACCATTGATATCGGTAACAGGTTTCTAAAATCCGGCCCCACCAGAAAGCGTGTAATATGAGGTATTACAAGACCGACCCACCCGATCATTCCGCACATTGCAATGGATGAGGCGGTAAGAAGGGTTGAACAGAATATGATAACCATCTGTAGTTTTTTTGTATTAATCCCCATGGCCTGTGCTTCTTCTTCGCCAAAGGATAACACGTTCATCTGCCATCGGTTCAAAAAGAGGGGAATGCTTCCTGCCAGCAATACAACTGCAAGAATAATTATGTTTTGATAGCTGCCGCATTTGGCAAAGCTGCCCATTAACCAGAACACAACATCCGGAAGCTTATCATCTGCATCAGCAATATATTTTATCAGCGCAGTACAGGAATTGAAAAGGGAGCCGATTACTATACCCGATAACACCATTATTAAAGTCGCGGGATTACCTTTGCCCAATGCCGACGCCAGTCCTATCACGAGAAGAACAGCGCCGATTCCAAAGGCAAAGGCCATTATTTGTATCATGACGGACGGCATGTCCAGTAAAATGGCTATTGATGCACCAACTCCTGCACCGGCAGAAACCCCGAGTATCCCCGGCGACACCATCGGATTCCGAAAAAGACCCTGGTATGATGCACCCGAAGCAGAAAACGCTGCTCCAACCATCATGCAAAGAATAATTCGCGGAAGGCGTACTAGCAGAATAACGACAAGGGCTCGATTGTTCGTGAGATCGGCCTCTCCTCTAATCCATGATTTGATAATAACGAGAAACTCGTCAATGGGGATATTAAAACGCCCTAAACCAAGTGATACTGCGGCAGTTAAAACCAGCATTGCCATGAGGAGAGTAAGGATAAGTTTTTCGTGCCTTTCCTGATGTGTCTGAATAGTTTGATGTATAGGCTTTTCTTTTTTTATGCCTGAGTCAGAATAATTTTCAGATATTGACATTGTTCAAAGGTTTAAAATTACGTAGTCTATAGGTTCAAATCCTATCTAGTGCCCATCCGGAAAGAGACAAGTTCTGGATGGAGCTTTCAGCGGTCAGCTATCAGCCGTCAGCTAAGTCTTTATTTTAAAAGCCTTTGCTGAAAGCTGAACGCTGAGTGCTGACAGCTACCGAACAAAAACTTTAGTTTTTGGATGGGCACTATCTAAAAATTCCATTTTACATTCGATGTCCCGGTAATGGTTTCTATGTGCGGTATACTGTCAATATTGGTATAAGTCAACAGGTTTGAACATTTCAAAGGTGCCAAAGGTAATAATAGGTTGATATATGCATTATATTTTATTTCAAAAGAACACTTGACTATGCAATGTTATTATAATAACTGAAAATGACTGAAAATATGTATTTATAATTGGAGGTGAGGCTTTTTTCAATATGTATCAATAATGATATATGAATTTTGATAATACAATGTCATTTTCGATGGAAGTAATCATAGATAGAGAATTCTGCCCATCTTGAAATTAGTGTTTTTCAGTAAATCACGGAATAAAACATACATAAATCGGCAATATATAGCATTGCCTTCACATGGATTCCCGGGCGATCTGAAATCATCAGTTTCTGCGGTGCTGTCAATTGAAAGGAGATAAAATGAGGAAAATGAAATACTTAATATTGTGTATACTTTTTGGAATGCTTGCTGTCATGCCATGTCTGGCGGAAGAAGATGAATCGGTTTATAAGTTGGGAACCGTAGTAGTGGAAGAAAGCTCAGGTGTAATGGATATTTCTACCAATAATACAATTACCGGAGAAGAGATCCTTGCTATGGGTGCAAACAATGTTGCAGAAGCATTGCAATTTACTCCCGGTGTCCATTTTTCCTACAAAAACAGAGGATATCAACCCGTTATTGTTCAGGGTATTGGTCAGGATCAGGTATTACTGCTTATTGATGGTCTTCCTGTTGTTCCCGGAGGCGGGGAGCTTGATCTCAACTCCATTCCCGCTTCAATAATAAGTAAAATCGAGGTTATTAAAGGGGCTTCTTCAGTCCTGTTCGGGCCTAATACTATGGGCGGCGTTATAAATATTATTACCAAGAAAGGGACTAAAGGCACTCATGGAAGTGTCAGGGCAGAAATTGGCGAACATGGTTATAATCATGAATCAGGCAGCATCAGTCATGGAGGAGAAAAATTTTCAGGTATTGTCCTTATTGATCATACAGGCCGTGACAGTTATGAGCTTTCCAATGATTTTACAGCCGAGGTTCCGGAAGTTGAAGATGGCGGTTTAAGGCAAAACTCAAAATTTGAATCCACCAATATCTGGGCCCGCCAGGCATACAAGCCTGATGAAAATACTGAACTTTATTTTAATGTCTTCAACTTTAATGTGGACAGGGAAGTCCCACCGAACACAATTACAACCCGTCCATTTAAACGCAAGGTAGATGATTATAAAGTAATCGGGATGTCTTTGACCGGTAAAAAGAATGTAACCGACTATCTTTCATTGAGAGGTAATGCCTTTTTACAGAAGCGTTCCGAGGTAATTAAAGAATACGAAGATGTTGAACTGACCACTCTTACGCGAAATCTTCCGGATGAGAGCTATATAATAGGGCTTGATATATTCAGCGACATAGCCCTGGCAGAATGGAACAGCCTGTCTGTTGGAGTCCATTTAAAAACCGAAGAATTGATAGATGATACGGAACCTGTCGGAGGCACATTTACCAGCAAGGAGGCAAATGCCTATACTGTCAGTTATTCTGTTGAGGACACAATGCGTTTCGGTTCTACTTCGGTTGTCGCCGGAATAGCATTCAATGGACGTAAATTATATGATATCAAAACAAGCAGCGGGGTTAAAGCTGATGGAAAGTGGAAAGATACGATTGATCCGATGATCGGTATCTCTCATACCTTCTCGAATGGAACAAGGGTGTACGGCTCCATTGCCCGAAAAACAACATATCCTTCCATCGGCTCAACATGGGATGATACAAGCGCAACAGTATATGACCTCGATCCTGAAAAAGATACAATTTTTACTATGGGTGCGGATCATACTTTTTTTGATAAGCTTAATGTAAACCTGGCCATTTTCAAGCATGACATAGAGGACAAAATCGAGAGAGATCTTGATACAATGATCCCCAGGAATGCCGGAGACCTGGATATATCAGGCTTTGAAACTATTTTTACATACAGTGTAAACAATCGTCTGAAAATTGGGGCAGACTATTCTCTTACAGTTGGTGACGGAACAAAAGTCAGGGCTACTGCCTATGGCGATGAACTTGAACGTGAACTTTATGGACTTACTTTAGCCTGTCTTATACCTCGAATTGAGGCACAATTAACTTCTAATTTGAGATATACGGTTGATAACTATGATGATTATGGCAGAGCAGGTTCAACTCCCCGTGAGGATCGAAAAACAACTGCTGTAGATCTCAGCCTGACAAAGACCTTTTCAAATAATATACAGATAATAGGAAGGATAAAAAATCTTCTGGATGACAATATCGAATACGAGGCGGGTCAGCCCCTTGAAGGCCGTACCTTCAGATTGGGTGTTGTTTATTCCTTTTAAATATTTATAAGGCAATCTTCCTGTTTGCTCCACATTATGAGCAAACAGGATTTTTCAGTTATTTGCCATGCCTGAAATATAAAACAGGCATGGCATCTAAAATTAAAGAAATAAAACCAATGTCACTTTCAGTTTTTAAATCCTGTCATATAAGGTTCACAAATTATACTGTAACTGTATGTTTCTTCTTATCTGCCCTGTCCTTATACCCTTTTGCATCAGCTCAGGAAACAGAACCCGATTCCCTTCTGAATGATATGGTTGAGGTTATGGATCGTTCATCCAAAGCCGGTGAAAAAGCGGCAAAATGGTCCCGGCAGAAACAGGAACTGCTTTCCCGTATTCGGGAGCTTGAGCTTAAAAACCAGTGGACTGAATTTCAGATCGAGCGGCATAACACATGGATCAAAAATGAAACAGAGGCGATTTCTGTTCTTGAGGCAAGACTTTCCCAGGTGGAAAATATACGTGTCGCCCTTGATCCTCTGATAGAGGTTATCTATGCAAGGCTTGAAGAATCAGTCAGAAATGATCTGCCTTTTCTACAGGAAGAGAGAAGTCGGAGGCTTGCTTTTCTGAGGCAGGAACTGGACAGCACCAACGCGGGGCTAGGTCATCGTCTGGGCCGTTTGCTGGAAGCCCTTCAGGTAGAAGCGTTGTATGGTCAGAGTGTTGATGCAAGAGATATCATTGCCACCATTGACGGCGTACAGCAGCAGGTTACAGTCTTTCGTCTCGGCAGGCTTGCTCTTTTCAGGATCAGTCAGGATAACCGCCTGGTGCAGATATTTGACAAGAAAAAAAACACATGGAAGACAATTTCTGCAAAACACTCTGTAGAACTTCGTAAGGCAGGCAATATCGCGGAAAAGAAACGAGTAACCTCTATTGTTGAACTTCCGGTAGGCCTTTACAGCGAACTCCTGACCGAAACACCCAACGAATGAAAAGGTTTTATTCAATGAAACGGCAGAATAAAATATTTCTAATCACAATTTTAAATACTCTGATTTTCTCTGTTCTTTTTTGTGCAGGTTCGGGCCATGGACAGGAAACAGATTCGGCTGAAACAAAAAAAACAAGATGGGAAAAAATAGTTATATCAACTGAGGAGCTTGGTAATACGGTCAATAAACAAACGGATTTTTTGGAAAAATATATAAATGAAGATGAACAGACCCTGAAAGAACATCTTGCATCTCTTGAGAAAAAGTTTGATGCAAATACTATCAAACTGACCAAACTGCGTAAAGAACTGGAAACCAGAATAACAACCCATGAAAAACTGGAGCAGGATTTTGAAGATGCATCTTCTGACATGAAGACTCTCGAGGGAACAGTAAGAGCGGCTGCACGATCATGTGTGGATCAGCTAAAATTAAGTCCGGTCTCTTTTACACGCAGCAACCGGTTAGGAGCTATCGAGTCTTTTCTTTCCAGTAAGTTTTTCCCTTCTATAAAGGATGTTTCCATTATCAGTGATGTGCTGTTTGAAGAGATTGCAAAGACAGGTGCAGTCTTTTCAGGCCGTGGTGAATTTATCGGTCTTTCAGGTAGGGCACAGGAAGGCACAATAATACAGGCAGGCGGTTTTTTTCTGGGATTCAGCGATGGTAAAAACACAGGTTTTTTAACACCGGCAGAACCCCTGCCCGTTGCAGGACAGGGATTACCGCGGGGCTACTCAAAAATTATTAAATCATGGTATAACGGGTCCTCTGATTCCCTTTGCATGGATATTACACACGGTGCCGCGCTTGAGGCACAGGCGAGGAAGCCTGATCTTTCACAATGGTTTGAAGCCGGAGGGATGTTGCTGTGGCCGATTTTTGCAATTGCGATTATCGGAGTCCTGGTTATTATCTATAAAGCCTACTATCTTTATACCCAGCATCGGATTTCCTGTGATATATTCGATCAACTGAAAGAATATCTTCAGAAAGACAACCATGAAAAAATCAGGGAGTTATTACGCAATGTCAGACGAACACCAGCCGCCTCCGTACTCTTCAGTGTGATCAGATCATTAAATACCAATCTTGATGCACTCGATAACAACCTTCATGAAGCAAGTCTTAATACCCTGGCAAAGCTGGAACGTATGCTTCCATTACTGGGGGTATTGGGTGCTATTGCTCCACTCCTTGGACTCCTTGGCACTGTAACAGGTATGATCTCCACTTTCCAGACTATAACCATTTTCGGAACAGGTGATCCGCGAATGCTTTCCACAGGCATAAGCGAAGCACTCATTACAACCCAGGCAGGATTGGGTGTTTCCATACCTTTTTTATTGATACATCATCTATTGAAACGCCGTGTCAATACTTTGATGAATGATGTTGAGGAATCAAACGCGGGATTCACTGCTGTAATGGCGGATCTATATCAAATCAGGAAGAGTCAGGATTAAACTTGGACCTGGTATCTACATATATCCTTTCCTATCTCGACTCAGGAGGTGTGATAATGTATCCCCTTATTGTCTGCTGTGTCTGGATGTGGTACCTTATTCTAATGCAGATTGAATCCCCGAAAAAATCAAAAAAAGAAGGCCTGCTGGTTGTACAGCAAAGGATGGGGACTCTTTTTACACGGAATAAAAAGATAGACAAAAAAATACTTTTAACAATCATTGAATCAATTCAGGCAAGAAGAATGGCAGGCCTTTCTACGATTATTGTCCTGGGAACCGTTGCGCCACTGCTTGGTCTTCTGGGGACTGTAACGGGCATGATTTCAACCTTTGAGGCTGTATCGTCATTTGGTCTCGGTAATGCCAGGGCAATGGCAGAAGGTATCTCCGAAGCAATGATTACAACCCGTACCGGTCTTGTTATAGCTATACCAGGACTGCTTATTGCACATTTTATAAGGCGCAAGCTGACAAGGCAGAAACGTATTCTCGAACGGGCAGGTCTGCGAATTTTACAGGAGGGCAGTAACAGTCATGAATTATAGATCACGGTATTCAAATGATGATGAGTCCAGAATAGATATGACTCCCCTGATTGATATGGTATTCATACTGCTTATTTTTTTCATCGTTACCACCAGCTTTGTCAGGGAGACCGGGATTGAGGTTAAGAGACCTGTAGCATCCACTGCCGTAAAAAAAGAGAACGCGTCCCTGTTTTTAAGGATCAGCCCGGAAGGCAGGATCTACCTGGAAGGAAATGAACTTGATATCCGTAATGTAAAGGCGCGCATGGAGCGTTTTCTGGCAGATACACCATCCGGCAGTGTAGTCATTGTAGCGGATACATCCTGTCCTACCGGAATTACCGTTGAGGTGCTGGATGCCTGTCGTGATGCCGGGGTGAAGGATGTCAGTGTCGCAACAAAAAAAATAGAGGAATAATCTGTGGCAAAGCAGATAATAATATTCCCTGCTGCGGTCCTCATTACTTTACTGTTCTGCTTTACCCCTTTTAAACGCCCGAACGGTGAAATATCACCAGCCATCTCCATGCAGGAGCCCATAGTTGTAAAATCCTTTAAAGCTGAAGAGAAAAGAAAGCGAAAAATTCCTGATAAAAAAGAACCTCCAAAAATAGAAAGGATATCTCATTTAAAAGCAGCCACCCCACGTGATCCGGAGTTAGTACTGGACATGTCTGTTCCCATGGTTGAAATAGATTTCTCACCTGAAGCAGTCAGTAATCTAAAAATCCCCGATCAGGATTATTCAAGTATTGAGCGGCTCGGGAATGGCGAAAACATGGAAGGTGTATTTAATGCTTCAGAGGTTGATGTTCCCCCTCAGATAAAGAAATATATTCAGCCTGCTTATCCTCCAAAGGCAAAGGGACAGAGAATTGAGGGGACTGTTAATATCCGGGCAGTAATTTTACCAAACGGACTTCCTCAAAGTGTCACTGTTCTTTCCGCAGACCCGGAAGGTTATTTTGAGAGCGCTGCAATAAATGCAGTCCGGAGCTGGTCCTTTTATCCGGCAGTGGAAAAGGGCAAAAAGGTAAAAGTGCTTGTGGAAATACCAATAGAATTTAATCTGAATAACTAATGATATTGAATTACTTAAAAAAAATATCCATAAGAAAAAATTCCGTCAGAATATTTTTGACCGGATTTATGCTACCTTTTCTGGTTTTCCAGATAATTTTTTATGCAGATGCCAGAGATCTGACATCCCGGGAATGGCAGACACTCCGGAAGGTAAAGAAACTGTATGAAGAAGAAAAGATGCAGGAAATCGTTACCCTGCTTAAGCCTCTTGCAGAGCAGGATGATCCCCATGAAGCCGTCTATTCCTATCTGAGTACTGCATATATACAGCAGGGAAAATACAAAGAGGCGAACATTGTACTGGAGCAGGCTGTCAGGGTTTATCCCGAAATATATCCGCTGCAATATAATTACGCAGTTACAGCAATGCACCTTGAAAAATACAGGACAGCAATTTCCGCTTTTAACCAGGTACGAACAATTCAGGAAGAAAAAGGAGAGGATTCCTCCCGGACCGTATTTTATATAGCTAATGCCTATTACATTCTTGAACAATATGACAGGGCAATTGAGCTGATCACTCCCCTTATTCGGGATGAAAAAACCGTGAACCGGCAAATGATGCAGCTTGCAGTAAACTGCCACATAATGAAAAGCGACTGGGAAAAGGCACAAAAAGTCTTAAGCAGATGGATTGAGATTATGCCCACGGAAAATCAATCCTGGCAAATGCTTGGTAATGTTTTTGTTCAACAGAAAAAATATAAAGAAGCTGCCGGTGCTTATGAAATAGCACTCTTAAGCGGGAGTAAAAATATTACGCCGGCTAATATGTTTTCTCTGTACCGGTTTCTGCTGATCCATTCCGAAGCCGCGCGATGGGCAGGAGATCCTGAATATGTGGATTCACACTGGTTGAAACAGGCAGAAGAACTTTACAGGGCTGCTCTATTTGACAAGGCTATTGAAGTCCTAAAAAACAGACACAGAGCAGAAAAAAATCCTGAGGTTTTATTACTGGAGGGGAAATGCCTTTTATGCCTTGATAAAAAAGATGAAGCAGTAAAAGTTTTTTTAAGCTGCAAGGATATTCCTCTCCCTGAAACCGGGGATCTGCGTGATGCCCGGAGAAAAAGGGATGAAATTTGCGGAAGAGCATATCTGCTTGCCGGGGAAATACGCTGGCTGCAAAAAAACTGGCTTGAGGCCCGCGACATTTTCAGGGAATTATCTTATTTCCCGGGATACGAAGATTCAGGGAAATTACTGTCCAACACAATGCAGTATGTCATTGACAGCAGGCCTTAGCAGAGGGCTAACTTTTCGTAATAATAATTATTTTTTGACCAGGCCTGATTGTCCGGTGATTTTTGATCTTGTTCCAGCGCATAATATCCTTGTATGAAACATTATACTTCATAGCAATTTCATAGAGAGTGTCCCTTCTCTGGATCGTATAGGTTATTTCTCCATCATTATTTGACGAAGCGGAAACAACCCTGGCCGGGGTAGATGCAGGAGGAATTGAGGCACTGGTCACAACAGGAATCTTCAGTTTCTGGCCGGGATCAATCCTCGTGCTTTTTCCCATGTTGTTCAGGGCCTGAATCATGCTGATGCTTGTTTTGTGTTTTACTGCTATTATCCAGAGACTGTCATTTCGTCGTACTGTATATGTCAACGTGTTTTTCTTTGCCGCATCAATTTCATCCTGTGATACCTGTTTAAAGGCAACAGCAGAGTTAGTGCTTTTAGATGAAGATCTGTAACCCGGAATGCGGAGCCGCTGGCCGATACGGAGTCTGTGACGGTTGCTGATACCATTCTCGCGAACGATGCTGCTCACCGAGACACGAAATCTTGCGGCAATACCGGAAAGGGTGTCACCGCTCTTGACATAATAATTGTCGATTGCCGGAGGAGAATATTTTTCTTTTGGCAATTTCGCGTATTCAACCAGAAAATTATCTTTGCTGCCCGGTGGGATCCTGAGGGCATATTTCTGTCCCGCAGGGGTATGTGTTTTTATGAGTTCGGTATTCATATCCTTCAGCGCCTGTAAATCAATCCCCACACATTTCGCCGCTGATTTAAGGCTCGTATAAGGAATTTCTACTGTTTCAAATGCCAGAGGTGCTTCCTTCTCAATATTTTCAAATCCGAAAAGCTCCGGTGCCTTTGATATTATCACTGCGGCCATGAATGACGGTACATAGTTTCGTGTTTCCCTGGGCATTTTCATGGACCAGAAATCAGTATTCCCTCTTTTTATCTGACGATTGACACCCCTTGGTCCCCAGTTGTAGGCCGCCATTACCAGATACCAGTCTCCGTATATCTTATAAAGATCATTGAGATGGCGGGCTGCTGCCTTTGTGGCCTTTAAAGGATCACGGCGCTGATCATACCACTGAGTTCTTTTAAGACCGTACATGCGGCCGGTTGAAGAGGAAAACTGCCACAATCCGGAACAATGGGCCCGGGAATAGGCCTTTGAATTGAAGCCGCTTTCAATCATTGCAAGATAGGCAAGATCCAGTGGCAGGTCGTGCTCTTCGAGTATTTCCTCAATAAGAGTTATATACCGTCCGCTCCGACGTATCCATTTCTCCATTTCCTCTTTGTTTACAGTCTGAAAAAAGTAAATGGCCTTCTTTACCTGGTCATTATATTCTATCGGCATATCACAGCGGAGAGAAATTTTGCGCACAATTTCCCTGAGTTCGTCATCTTTCCATTTCCCGATCTTGAAATCCTCGGGCATTGTCTCGGACAACTGATCAAGCCAGTTAAGGGGTTCTTCCTGGTTAATCTGGTCAACATTCCTGTACATCTTTCCATAGTCCTGAAAAAGTGAGGACAGGGTACTCATATACCTGCGTGCCAGGGATTTATCACTAATTGATGAGATTTCAATACCGGATGCAAGGACAGCCGCCCTGTCAATGCGTGTTTCGGCAAGGCTGTAGTCGCCCTTATCCAACGCCTCGCGGGCTTCATCATGGAGGTTTATAATAGCTGTAAGTGTCGCTTCCTCTTCACGGTAGTCCGAAATATCTGCCGGGGTCTCAGATGCAGGAATATCAGATAATGGAACAGCAGATCCCGTACCCGATTCTGCGACTCCTTCTGGTGTGGTAATTCCTGACGCTTCAGACTTACTCGTCGAATTTTTGACAATATGTGACAAACAACCTGTATATAAAGGTAAAAAAAATGCCAGTAATGTAATTGATAAAAATCGTATTCTCATTTATCCCTCTTAAATTTGTTGATGACGTTCCGGATTATATGTTTTATATCATATCTTTAGCTGAGATCTAATATCCTCTTTGCTGTCGGATCTACGAACCTTAATCCCGAATGAAAGTGTTTTTTCAGGTCTGAGCTTTTTTATTTAGGAGCAAGATATATGCCAATTATAGTTACCTGTTCCAATGATGAAAGATTGACTTTATAAACATAATTGCAATGATATCTCTTGAAGTCAATCTAAATAAAAAACCACAAACCAAAGTTCTTGACCTTCATGCTTGACGGATTTTTTTGTTAGAAGTAAAAATTAAATTGATTCCCGGACTGTATACAACTTTAATAAATAAAGGAGTCGCAATGGACCTGAAGTTAAAGGATAAAGTGGCGATCGTTACAGGCGCTGGAAGCCAGATAGGTTACGGCAGGGCAATAGCACTGACTCTTGCTGAAGAGGGATGCAACCTTATTCTGGATGATATTGACCTGGAAGGAGCAAAGAAAACTGCAGCTGAAATCAATTCTCCGGGGCGAAAGGCCATTGCTGTAAAGGTTGATGTTACGGACAGGGGCCAGGTGGATGAAATGGTAAAAACGGGGATTGATGAATTCGGAAAGATAGATATCCTTGTAAACAACGCTGGTGCAAGCAGTAAAATGATGCCGTTTATCCAGTCCGATAGAAAGGACTGGGAATATGATATCGGAGTCAACCTTATAGGTCAGATGAATGTTGCACACGCTGTTTTACCCCACATGTTGTCACGTAAGTCCGGCAGGATAATAAACACTTCGGGAGGCCAGGGCATTCCTGCCCTGTCCATGTACGGCGCTGCCAAGGCGGGTGTTGTAACGTTTACCAGGTCGCTCGCGAAGGAACTGCAGGGTACGGGAATAATTGCAACAGTATATTCTCCCGGCCTCGGCGCAACCGGTCTTACGGCTGACGACCCGCGAATGGACAGTATCGCCCCCACGTTACCCCTCGGAAGGTTATGCACACCTCAGGATGTAGCTCCCATAGTCGCCTTTCTGGCTTCGGAGCTTGGTGACTATATGGCTGCATCAATGGCAGCAGGTTAAATTTAAAAAGGAGATCACATGGGAATGAAGGCCGATATTTTAGTGATCGGCGCAGGCGGAGCCGGAGCCCGGGCCGCCATTGAAGCAGCGACAAGAGATCCAGGGATGAAGGTTATCATACTTAATCAGGGGCCAATAGGCAGAAGCGGGCTTACCGCCATGGCCAATGGAGGAATGGTATGGGTGGAGCATCCGGATGACAGCCCTGAGGCCCTTTTTGAGGACCTCCTTAAATATGGCTGCTACCTGAATGAGCAGAACCTTGTTGAGACATTGACCATAGAAGGCCCTCAAAGGGCACAGGAGTTGCTGGACTGGGGAGCTGAAATGATCCCTTTTGACAGCGGCAGTGAAGGCTCTCCGTCCGGGGGCGCTAAACGGCATGCCCATCCAAGGGGCCATTTAATCCCGGGCCTGGGCTACATGGAGGCACTTAAGAATGAGATAGTCCGTCATCCCAATATAACAGTCTTTGAGGACGTGGTTACTACGAAGCTGGTAACTTGCGAAAACCGAGTTACAGGGGCTTTTATCCTTAATATACGAAAAGGTGATTATTTTGTTATCCATGCAAAAGCTACCATCCTTGCTACCGGGGGTCTGGGAGAGATATACCCTCATTCGACAAATGCCCCTTTCGGTATGCACGGCCACGCGACCGGTATGGGTTATGCCATGGCATATCACGCAGGCGCTGAGCTAATCGATATGGAGATGGTTCAGTTCACCGGCAATCAGCTCTATCCACCCTGGCTTCTTGGAAATCCCGAACTGTTGTGCACCATGTGCGGAGGCAAGTATATTAACGCGCTGGGTGATGAATTTATCCGGCAGCCACAGCCAAGGGATGTTATTCAGAAATCCGCCTTTAAGGAAATCAGGGAAGGAAGGGGCACAGAAAAAGGAGGCGTATACATTGATCTTACAAAATCTCCATTGACAAATGAAGAAATAGAAGATCAGCTCAAGCACTCACTTGCCGAGGAAGTTGCCAAAGAAAGATGGCAGCTCATCAAGCGGATGAGTGTGAATGATCCTGACCCCAAAAACTGGAGAATCGAGTTTACACCCGGAGGTGCCCATTTTTTTATGGGAGGAGTAAAGATAAACGAAAAATGCGAGACCAGCCTTGAAGGTCTTTTCGCGGCCGGTGAGGTCTCCGGAGGCGTGCACGGGGCCAACAGGATGGGCGGAAACGCAATGGTGGAGATAATCGTATTTGGCGCAAGGGCAGGGAAATACGCCTGTAAATACGCCAGTGGAATTAATGAAATAACATCAGAAGATGAGTCTAAAGAAGAGTATGAAAGATTGTGCGGTTTTTTCAGGGATAAAGGAATAGCGCCAAAGGCAATAACCGAAAAGGTCGCTGCCTTCATGTCGGAATATGTGGGTGTGGCGAGGACAGAGGAGAGCCTTGAAAAGGCCCTGGCGGAGTTACAGTCAGTAAAGAGTGATTACCTCCCCGGGATGAGGGCGCCTTCGGGATTAACATATAATCCCGGTTGGATTGAGGCTATACAGGTCCCTTATATACTGGATACTGCTGAAATGATAATCCGGGCGGCACTCTTAAGAACCGAAAGCAGGGGCGCACACATGCGTGAGGACTATCCGGAGACAAAACCGGAATGGGTGAAACATACCAGGGTTATGAAGAAAACGGACCTTATGGAAGTGAGTACAACCCCTGTCACGATAACCAGGTCAAATCCGGGGGGAAAAATATGAGTGATAAACCTGTAACCCTTAAAATATTCAGGTATGATCCTGCCACTGATCAGGCTCCTTCATATAAAACCTATGAAATTCCATGGCAGGAAGGCATGCTTCTCTTACCCGCTGTAAAATATGTTCGTGATAATATAGATGAAACCCTCGCTTTCCGTGACTATTGCTGCGGGTGTTCCTGGTGCATGTCCTGCCTTATGATGGTGGATGGTAAAGGCATGAGGACATGTTCAAGGATTCTTCAACCGGGAGAAAGCATCCTTCTCGAACCCATGAAAGGATTCCCGATTATAAAGGATCTCGTAGTTGACTTTGGAATAAACATTACAACCCCGGAAGGAACGTTTAAAAAAATGGAAGGGACAGTACTTAAGAAGGTTAAATAGAAAGTGGCTTACAATCCATATATCTTACCGAATTTTTCCTCAAGGTATCGAAGATAAGGCCCAGGATCTATTTTTGAACCAACTACTTTTTTAACAAGCTCCTGAGGCATAAACTTCCGGCCATGGATATGTATATTGGTTCTCAGCCAGCCAAGAAGTGCATCAAATTCACCTGTGCTGATTTGCGCGGTCAGATCAGGAATATCCTGATTGATTTTCTCCCACAACTGGACTGATATAAGATTACCCAGCGCATAGGTTGAAAAATATCCAAAGGCGCCCATGGACCAGTGAACATCCTGAAGCACCCCGCCGGCATCATCCTCAGGTTCAACACCAAGGTATTCCTTCATTTTGGCGTTCCATATTCCCGGCAGGTCTTTGACCTTTATCTTTCCTTCGACAATTCCGATTTCAAGCTCAAGCCTTAGCATAATATGCAGATTATATGTCGCCTCATCAGCTTCAACCCTGATCAAAGACGGCTCAACCCTGTTAATGCCTTTATAAAATGAATTAAGATCAACGGAATTCAATTGAGGAAAATATTCCTGTAGATCCGGATAGTAATATTCCCAGAAAGGTAATGACCGGGCCACAAGGTTTTCCCACATTCGTGATTGGGATTCATGCACGGCAAGAGAAGCGCCGTTCGCCAGGTTTGTCCGTTCCAGGTCAGGAGAATGTCCCTGGGCATACAGGGCATGTCCTGCTTCATGGACAGTACTGAATATCATGGTGTTGAAAAAATCCGGATCAATCCTTGTTGTTATCCGCACATCATTAATGCTGAATTCGGTTGTAAAGGGATGATGAGACTTGTCCTGACGCCCGCGCCCCATTTCATAACCCATTCTTTTGATAACCTCCATGCCGAAATCCCATTGTTTTTTCTCATCAAAGGGCTGGTATAAAAATGAATTTTCCACCTGCTCTTTTTGACCTATTGCCTTTATCAGGTCCACCTGTCTGGATCGTAATTCATCAAATACCTTTTTTACATCCGATGTTTTCATCCCGGGTTCATAAATATCGAGCAGAACATCATAGGGGTGATCAGCAGGCGGAAAAAAGCCGACATAGCGATGAGTAAGATCAACAATCTTTTCAAGGTGCGGCTGAAAAATCGAAAAATCAGATTCAGAACGCGCTTCCGCCCATGCATGGTGGGCCATTGATGTTACCTGGGCTTTTTCAACAACAAACTCGGGAGAAAGACATGTTGCACGCTCATAATCTCTGACAGCAAATTTGATCATCCCTGCATTATCCGAATCAGGATCCAATGATTCGGCTTTGCTTTTCAATTCATCCAGCAGTTTCCCAAGCTCCGGGGACGTTGCCATTTCATGCTGGAGCTTTCCGAGAGTTCCCAGCTGCCGGGCCCTGGCTTCCGCGCCTCCGCCCGGCATATAGGTCTGCTGGTCCCATTCCAGCAACGCAATTGCGCCGTTGAGATCGGCTATTTCAGCGAGAAGGTTTTTCAGTTTTTGGATTTTTTGCTGCATGAAATGCTCCTCCTTGGCCGCAATAGCTATAGGCGGCAGTGTTAAATGTCTGCAAAATTCAGGTAAAAATTACAGGTTAAGTCTATACGCGACTTTGATCGACTGCAATGATTTTATTTTATAAATCACATTTTTCAACGATTTTGAGAATCGTGGTACTGTATTTGAATTCGTTAAAACATTATTCCAATTTATTATGAATGGCAGACTATAGCCGATAAACCATAACCTCCTTTTCAAATCTTGAATATCGAATGTCGAATACTGTATACTGATTATTACAACCATTAGCCCGCCAGTCACTCGCGGATTAAATAGATGAGGTAAAATATGGAAGGTCGCAGGAGAGTCATATTGTTAATCGGGATAATGACTATCCTTGTATTTGTTGTCGAAGGAATATCAATAGGCCTGCTATACCGAACAGCGCTCAATGAAACAAGGGCGAGGCTTGAAGAAACTGCCAAAGGCCAGGCCAGTCTCATCAATGCCGTAAGCAGGTTTGATAAGAAATACAGTGAAGATTACCTGGCGGGTTCCTGGGATGCGACACTGTCTCAGATTGTTGATGCCCACGAGCATTACAGGGGTTTCGGAAAGACAGGAGAATTCACTCTCTCCAGGAAAAATGGAGATATGATTGTATTCCTGTTGAGTCACCGGCATTATGATCTGGAAAATCCTAAACCTGTCCCATTCAATTCCAATCTGGCGGAGCCAATGCGACTGGCATTACAGGGGAAATCAGGAACGGTTATAGGCCTTGATTATCGAGGGGAAATGGTCATGGCGGCCTATGAACCTGTACAGGAAATGGGCCTGGGAATAGTCGCAAAGATAGACCTGTCGGAAGTTCGACAACCATTTATAAAGGCAGGCATAATAAGCTCTGTTATAGGTATAATCATACTTATTGCAGGCTCTGTGCTTTTTGTCAGGGTAACCAGTCCTTTGATTGCTAAGCTGAGAGATACAATATCGCGGCTTGAGACCGCCCTGAAAAATGTTAAAGTATTGAAAGGGCTTATACCCATTTGTGCTTCATGCAAAAAGATACGTGATGATAGAGGGTACTGGAATCATCTTGAATCATACATAAAGGTGCATTCCGATGCGGATTTTACACACGGGTTATGCCCCGAGTGTACAAAAAAGCTGTATCCTGAGATCAGTGATTGATCACTTACAACTGAAAAATACCCTTGCTTTTTAACTCTTTTAATCAATTCTTTTGAGAAACCAGAACCCTCGCGGATTCCATAAGGATGTCGGGTTCTTTCAAACCCTTCTGCTCTAAAAGTTTCTTGAAGGCCCTCCTGTAAATCAGGACAGCTTCGACTTGTACATCTCCCGAATCAGGAGCTGCAAACAGGAATTCACCGGTATCGGATTCAAATGCCCCGAGCCTGGTATCCATCACCACTCGTGTTGGTCTCCAGTATGCAGCCGTTGGTGAAATGCCTGTCCATTTTTCTTCGAGCAGTTTGATAAAAACCTTTCCGGGAAGTCCTGCATAACAACCATCTTTCGACTCACCGGAACCGCACCACTCCGGGAGGACAGGTCCTTTCTTTAGATGTAATTCTTTAGTCCCTGAACTATAAGCCCTGACCACGAGTATCAAGTGCCTTAATGGTGAGTCCGTGGGAACATGATGACCGGTAAGATCATTGACAACCTCTGTTCTGACCCGAATTCCTTCCGGTGTTTTTTCTGCATCGAGTGTTAACGAAACGGCATTCTCAAGAAGATCACGATCTCTGGCTCCGGGCATCCTGTGGCTGACAATGGTAGCAGGATCACGTCTGAGCCCGCCTTTTTCAGGATGGGCAAAGTATTCTGCCCCGGAGTTCGGCATATGACAATCCTGGCAGGTCTTTCCTGTCTCCTTATTGCTGTAAGGGCTTCGCAGCCATTCCCCGAATGAATCATAAACAACAGTGCCTTCAAAAACACCATAATGACACGGGGCGCAGAACCGGCTGCTTTTCTGGAGGCCGGAATATGTGTCCTCACCCGGGGCAATGTCATCCAGGGGCCCGGAAAAGAACTGATGTTCATTGAAAGGTCTCCTGAACTCGTAGGATAATACACCGGGTTTATCAGGAAAAGGAAGCCCTGATGCAGGATCAAGCCGGACATCCCATATTTTATGACAGAAATCACAGTTGATGCCTTCTGCTTCTATGCCCTTGATCCAGGCAGGCCTGACATTAAGGGGCGCATTTGTCGCTGCCACCGGAATATGACACGCGCCGCAGTTGCCGGGATTATTAGGATTATCAAGGCTGTATCCCGTTCCGTAGTTAGGTTCTTTCGGATCAGGCGGAAGCTGATAAATCCTGTTCTTCTTATTGTATCTGTAACGGGTCGACGGGCTTCTGCGTCCTGATGTGTCTTTCCCGCTGTGCATTGTAAGAAATAACGGGTTAACGGCAGATTGCGAATGGGCGTCTTTCAGCCACTCGTCAACAGGAAGAATGGGGCCATTGGCATCATCACCTCTTAAATGACATTCGGCACAACCCTGGTTTTCACCGGAACCGGTCGATTGTGAGGAAGGCAGCCACTCGTATTCCTTATTGTCCCATTTGCCGTGTCTGTGCAGGGAAATCGTCACTTCCTTTGCGCCCGGCAGGGCTTCAACCGGACCGCCGATGAAATATCCTTTAGCCCAGGCAGTAAGTTTGACTGAACCATTGAAAGATTCCGGTACTGACAGTTCGAATTTTCCATCAGAATCTGTCATAGTGCTGTATTCTGTGGTCTGGATTCGTACCAGGGCTCCGGAAACAGTATTATTATCATCACTGACCATACCTTGGATTATTCTTTCATAGGGATTTATCTTTTTTTCTACAGCCTGGAGCCATGGTCGAGGAACAATTCCGGCGAGTACAAAAACACCCAGAACAACAAACCATTTCAAACTGCCTGAAATAAAATATTTCGGGGAAACGCAAAATACATGAAGATACAAAGGAATCTTGATCATTTTTTTAGCACCTGAAAACTTCATTTCCGTTTATTTTTGTGTTTCAATCGGGAAATCCTGCCATGTATCCTTATTGATTCAATTTATCATATTGTGGAATTGATACAAGAACTTTTACATAGCGCAGGAAAAAGCTTGATCCGGAGGGTACATTTGTAATAGTTACAGGGATAGCTTTCTGGTTGCTTGTTGGTATTGGCGGATATATAT
>JASFHE010000030.1:0-20457 GCA_050123415.1 Desulfobacteraceae bacterium
TATGTGCCGGCCGGAGGTCTTTTTTATTCTTCAGAGACCTCCTACGACGCAAGACCTTTTATGAGAGAGCCCTTTCTGATTCTTGGAGAGCATACCTATCTGCTTCGCTCCACCCACAAAAAAGTCATAAAACGAAATGTGGAAGTAAAAACGAAAGAGAAGGTGCTTCTTGATTCTTCCGGATACCGGCTGTGGTTTGATTATGCAACTGACCATTATCAAAAGCCCTATGGTGAATTTGCTCTTATTTCTCCTTCAGGAGGGTGGCCCCATGAATGGCCTGTCTCTACTTCATTTCCCGGGGCTGAAGAGATTAAAAAACTGAAACTCACGGAAGGTATCCACCCACAGCCCGAGCCTTTTTTTATGGATAACACCTATTTGTATGGGCTTACAAAACTTGTAGCCGAGGATATCGGGTTTAAGAAGGCTAAATTCTCCATGATTGAATACCCGGTAATTACAGAGGCAGTCTTTTCCATGGAAAGACCATGGGTAATGGATGTATATCAGGAGACCTACCGCTGGTACGGCACCAAAAGGATCTATACCTTCAGGAAAGAAAACGGAGTTCTTGTTGAGATCAGAAACTGGACAGGGAAGAAAGTACTTGCGTCCAAGCTCCTTAAACCTGCTACCCAGCAGGAATACAAGGCCGCCAACCAGGATGACTATTGCCTGACTGATTTTGATCTGGATATCCATATAGAGCTGATTGTTGATCCTGATTACCTGAAGGCCTCGGATTTCGTTCCATGGGCTAATGACGTCCCCTATGGCTGGCAGGAAGGGACTGTTTCTCTGGCGGTTTATAATGACCTTGTTAAAATAAAAGACGGAGAACCATGGCCCAATGATGAACGTTATATAGTAAGGCTTGAAGCAAACTACGAGACCGGAATGCTCATGCGGCTGACCCTGGAAAACAGGGAACCTTTTGTCCTGAGTAATGAAAATACATCATATGACGGTCCTGAAAAGATCTCGGAAGTATGGGATCGAAGCTATTTCAAGGTGGTTGCCAGGGATTTTGAGGACGACGTTGTAAAGGATTGCTATGTGCGCGATTCCTTTTTCCGGAGAACGGACAATCTTATACTCTGGGAGGAGGGAAGAGAGAATATAGACTTTTTCATCGGCAAGAGCCCTTTGTTCTTTCCTGTGATGGAGGATACATTCCTAGACCGACTGTTTGATCAGACTTATGGTGTCCCCGTGATGCAGTCACGTTTTACATCCTATCCGGAGGTTATTCCCGACGCAAAGTGGTTCGCTCCTGATCCTACATGTGCATTTGTCCCCAAACTCAAAGGCTTTATAAGAAAATATGTAAGGACAAGAGATAAGAAGAAGTTAATAGCTCAGGAAGCCATGGCAATCAGAAAAAGCTACGTGGATTACAGGAATCGTAAAATTATTATCCCGCCCGGGGGGCTTTATTACACCTCACGCAACAAAAAGAATATCCGACCGGGAGAACCCCTTGTAATCCTCGGGAAGAATGCATATCTCCTGGGATTTAAAAGCTATCTGGTAGTAAAGAAGGACTTTAGGATCGACTTCTGGAAGGAATATCCTATGGGCGACGACAACCTGATTTTCTGGCAGGATGTTGCAATCGGCGACGGTGCCAAGGCTATGCGCTATACGGGGACCGGATTCTTATGGGGTAAACCGGTCGGGGAACTTCGCCTGACAAAATATTCGGGGAACAATTGGGGCGCCAATATAATGGTTGCCCAGGGATTAAAATCATATGAAGACATTCCTGAGACCTTCCCTGAAGAAGGTATCTATGATCAGGATTTTGATTACTACATCCCGGATGTTTTTGCAGAGGGGGCAACCTACCTGATTCCCAAATTTATATCACCTGATTTCGTAGAGGTTGAAGAAATGGGAACCCCCGGTATGGATGAGTTTACTGTTACCTATAAAAAGCCTAAGAAGGCGGTTTTAAAAGAGGGTAAATCAGCAGAGGCGGGTAAATATAAATTCAGAGTGGATAAACTGGATGCAGAAGCCATGCTTGTAAAATGCTCTCTTATTGATAAAAAGGATAAGGTAATAGCGGAAAAAACCTTTGGACCTGTTGATGATAAGTTGTTGGATACATTGCCCCAATATGGGCCATCTCAGGAAAAGATCACCATGCGATATCAGGATATGTACATTACCCTTGATGTCACGATCGAACTGAAAAAGGGCAAAGCGGCCTTTCATATAGCTACGGGAGCGGTAACCTACAAGCGGGACGAGCCTTTGCCGGAGGATCCCAGGTTTGTTGTAAGGCCTGATGTCTGCGGCCACTGCTACCAGCTGAATGAAGTTCTTTTTACAAACAGCGAACCAATCGTGCTGGACAACGATCATCGTGTTTATGAAGGACCTGACGGATATTTCAAGATCGTTATTGATGATTTTGATGGGGAGGCCATCAACGCCTGGCATATTGAGACCGTTTATAAAGGCGAAACCTATAAAACATCGAATATGGCGGAATTCAAAAGGAATAATCTCGACGTGATGGTCGGTGTGAATGGAACGACAGAAAGTTTTTTACGCCAAACCGTGCTGGATCGATTGGCCTATCGGGAGGTCTGGCGACTACAGTAACATAATGGAGATATAGTATATGACAACAGCAATAACAAGCGGTCAGGCAATAGAAAAAACTTCCAATACAAGGGAGCCTTCGGTGTGGAGTGCGCTCCCCGGTTTTCGAAAGAGCTGGCCCGGACTTCTGGCCATGGCGATACTCGCTTTATTATGCGGTTTGCCGGGCCTTAACTTCCCTTTAACCATTGATACCCTTTTGCATTATATTGATACTGTTTTGCCGCCTATCTATGGCAAAGGTTTCTTTACAGATCTTTTGCATATGAACTACGTTGTCAACTGTCTGATTGTCGGCATTGTTGTCAGGAATGTTATCGGTGTTCCGAATTCGTGGGAAGCCGGCCTTAGCTATAGCGGTGTTTTCATGAATGCAGGTATCATCATGCTAGGGTCTCAATACCTTTTGAGCGATCTGATTAAGCTGGGCTGGGTGAGTATTATCGTCATGTTCTTCATGGTTTTTGGAGGAGCACTGATATTCACTTTTATGGGCCGTCTGGCAAAAATGGGAGACTCCATGACTGCTCTCCTTGCCGCCGGATTTTCCATGTGCGGTGTATCAGCGTGTATCGCCATATCCCCCATGGTAAGGTCCAAGAGCGAGGAAGTGGCCTATGCCATTGCAGTATCGGTTACCTTCGGTCTTTTCTGCCTGTTTGCACTTCCCTTTGTCGGTCATTTGATCAATATGTCAAACGATGCATTCGGGCTGCTTTCCGCGGCCGGGGTCCCCAATTCAAACCAGGTAATTGCTACCGGCTTTAACTACAGTTTCGAAGCGGGAAGGATTTCCGGATTTACGAATATCGGTCGGCTGGTTTTGATTCCCGGCGGTGTGCTTTTTATCTATTTTATGACCCTTGGTAAGGAGATTAAAGGGGCCTCGATCAGTTTCTGGCAGGTTTTAAGAGAAAAGTTTCCTATATTTATTGTCGGGTTTGCGATTGTATGGGCCCTGAACTGCCTGAAGGTCTGGCCTCTGCCGGCCAGTGAGGCAATGGGGAAGGTAATGGAATGGTTTTTTTCTCTAAGCTTTGTGGGCCTTGGACTTTTAACTAAATTGTCGGACTTAAGGAAGGCAGGCGCAAAAGGAATTGTGATCGGTTATACAGCCGGATCAATGAGAATAGGCCTCTGCCTGATTCTCCTCTATATCATTGCAAAAATGGGTAAGATAGTATTCATCCAGTAAAGCGAGGGAAACCCCGGGGAGAATTGATATATTAAAGGAGTTTATTATGGCTGACACCATAGATACAAACCAGGACCCGGTCACCGAAGATTCGAAAAAGGTTGAGGCGGTGGCGGATGAAAAGCAGCGCAGGCATCGGGCAGATGAGTACATGGCGATGATTATAGCTCTGGGTGCCGTAGCCGTACTCTGGTTTTTACAATATTTAGGGTTTTATTAAACGAAGCTTTCAGCATTCAGCTATCAGCCGCCTGTCCCGCCATAGCTTTGCGCGACGGCAGATCAGCCAGGACTCGGTTTTAAAAGCATTTTGCTGAAAGCTGAGTGCTGACCGCTACCATTCAAAAACGTTAGTTTTTGGATAGATACTAATCAGAGATTGAGATGGTTTTTTTGAGAGATAAAGAAGGAGAGATAGGATCATGAAGGATATCCTTATCGTGCTGAACGGAGAAAACAGTGAAAATGCCATTGAACAGGCATTTCATACTGCCCAATCCGATTCAGGAAGGGTAAAGGTCCTGCAGATCCTCGATTCAGGGCTCTATCATTACGCTCATAACGACCTGGTTGCCCCAAGACTGAGCAAGCAGACATTCCTGCTGTATATCCGTGAGCAGGTCCTTGAAAAGGGAAGGGTAGAAGCAGGTGCACTTATCAGGAAGGCCGGAGAGATGGGGATTTCCCTCGATATTGACCCGGTAGAGACGGATGATGTGATTTCAACCGTGATTGCCGAGGCAAAAAAGGGTTACGATGAGATATATCTGGCGAAAGAGGAAAAGAAACTGTTTCCGATATTCAAGAGGACCATGGAGCAGCATCTCAAGAAAAAAGCGCCGGGCCGGGTCATTTCATGCTGAATAGTACATAAAAGAAAAAAATCATAATATGGAGGGAAAGCATGAGAAAAAGTATAGGTATACTATCTGTTATTTTTTTAATTGCAGTATTCTTTGGTTCCGCATCAGCATATGAGGCTATGGTTGGAGCAACCGGGGTACTTAAGTATGACAAGGAAAAATCATATGGCGGATATACTCTTTTTGCGCCCATGGTAAACTGTAAAACCACATATCTTATAGATATGGAGGGTAACGTTGTCCACAAATGGGAATCTAAGTATACACCTGGTGCCTACGCAATGCTCCTTCCGAACGGAAACCTCCTTCGTGGCGGAGTAATGAAGAAAAAGCCTGCCGCGATTGGAGGCGCCGGTGGTATTGTCCAGGAAATAGACTGGGATGGTAAGGTAGTCTGGGAATACAAGATGAACAGTGACAAAGAGATCCAGCATCATTGTTTCGCACGTATGCCAAGCGGAAATACACTTATCCTTGGCTGGGAGGCAATCAGTATAGAAGAAGCTATTGCAAAAGGCCGCGATCCAAAGACAATACCGCTGGAAGTCTATGATATGGACCAGTATCACAATGAATTCTGGGTGGACTTTGTCCGTGAAGTTGAAAAAAAGGGCAGGACTGTATGGGAATACCATGTATGGGACCATGTTGGAACAGGTCCTCATCAATATGATATAAATTATATTCTTCCTGAAAAACTTGGCGGTAACTATACCAGTTTTGACTGGTCCCACTTCAATACAGTTGAATATATCCCTGAAAAGGATCTGGTTCTGCTCAATTCCAGAAACTTCAGTGAGTTTTATCTGATCGATTATAAAACAAAAAAGATGGTTTATCGATGGGGCAATCCAAGTGCTTACGGACAGGGTGAAAAGCCTTCATGGTACAATGATGGCGATCAAAAGGTATTTGGATCACACGGTGCAAGTTACATCGGCAAGGATCGTTTTATGATATTCGATAACGGATCGGAACGTGCTGAAGGAAACCGGTCCAGCATTGTAATAATGGACAGGAAAACAAATGAGATTGTATGGCAGTATCATCCAATAACGCCACAAAGTTTTTATTCATTCCGCCAGGGTTATGTTCAGATGCTTCCAAATGGCAATGTTCATGTTACTTCAACCAACAGCGGTCATCTTTTTGAGGTGACAGAGGATAAAAAAATTGTATGGGATTATGTAAGTCCTGTTTTTGATGGTAAAATAAAATGTTTTACTGAAGACGGAAGTATGCCGAAAATGATGCTGAACATGATACACAGGTCATATCGTTACGGTGCTGATTATCCGGGCCTTAAGAAAAGGGATTTGAGTAAGAAGGTCCCATTAACAGAATGCCCTGAATTTTATAAGATATATAAAACTGCTGAATAAAAGATAGAAACATCATAATGTCATTCAAAAGCGAACGCTTTTAAATGACAGGTGTGTTTATTTAGAGCACCTTGTATCGTGGAGACAGGTTTAAAGTTCCTCTCTGCATAAATATCTCTCCCCCGATTCTTAGACTCTATTATTACCGGCTTTTTTGCTTATAAATATTTCTTAAAAAGCCATATTACACTGCTTTTTCTTTTACTTTTTCAATCCGGCAGGCTTGTATCCAACTCTTCATATCATTTCGGGTACAATGAATTACTGTCTTAAAAAGTTTTCCAGAATGACTGGTATCAATTCAAAAACAATTGTTCCATAAATTTATGGAACAGGTAGAAAATGTTTTTAATAAACTTCATAAATTGTTGAAATGTCAATTAATATACGAAAATAACCTCAGAATTTTGATGGACACCTCCGAAGATGTACTTATGGTCGCAACGGAAAACAACTGCCCTCTTACCGCTGCCTGGGCAATAGCGCTTGAACACTGAGACTGTATGGAGCGTTTCATATAAAGATTGCACCAATTATAAAGCGGAACCTTTTGATATTGAGCGATACTAAAACTTTATATCATAAGCATGGATTAGTGGGACTTGGTATATTTGACATTTGGCAGATAATTGCCTATATTATTTTTATAAAAAAGGTTATGTTTTCAGATACTTTGATTGTATTAAGTGCTGATTTATTATGTGATGTATTGGAGAAAAATGAAGGTAGGATATAAGATCTGGCTTGATAATAATGGTAAAGCATTTGGTGAGGGGCCATACCGACTATTAAAATTAGTGGGTAAGACTGGTTCTCTCAATAAGGCTGCACGAGGGATGAATATGTCCTATCGAAAAGCGTGGCTCATCATCCAATCAGTTGAAAAAAAACTTGGTTTCTCTATTCTTGAAAGAAAAGTAGGAGGCGTTTCAGGTGGGGGGTCTGTGATTACAATGGACGGTAAAAATCTAATGCGTGACTATGAAAAATTCCGTAAAGATGTTGATACATCACTTGAAAAGCTATTTCAAAAGCATTTTGGATAGTAATCATTTATTTGAGCATGCTATATAAAATAATATGATGGTTTTTATGTAATCTTTTTTGATATATACAACATCTCATTTGCTTATTTATATTTCTCTTCTAAGTTTTAATAATAAACAGTCTCTCTATATACATCACGAAAAATGAGATTTAAAAAATAACAATGAGTCGTAACTGGCAGAAATGAAAGCTTAAATTACACTTTTCCTGTTAATCAATAATCAACCCAACTTTAATAAAATATATTATGTAGGAGACAAGTAGAAATTTTTGAGAAAAAAACTTGACAGCGTTATATACTGACAGATATAACGCTATTAATTATATCGTCATTGATATACCTATAGGAAGGTACCTCATTAGGTATTTTCTTATAGCCCATTGTTTTGAAAATCTGTTAGTTGAGCCAGTTTCAAAAAGCCCGATTTTGGGCAATATCTGTGTCAGACTCAAATTATAATCCTCGAAATACCTCGTGTATTCCTGTGGTTATAATTTTTGTCTTCCTTGATCTTGCCCAAACTTAAACGTTTTGAAACTACCTCAGTTGACTGATTATTTCATTCTCATTTTGTCTCAAAACAAAGTTTAAAAGCTTTGAAAGAGGCAATTTCATGATGAAGTTTCACTGAAATAATAATGAGCTAAATATGTATTGATAATAAGATAAAATGACGGTGGATTAGGCTATTAAAAATCATTAATTAAACCCTGATATAATGGAATAAAGAAATATAACGATTCTTGTGGTTCTTGACCGGTGTATTATTTAAGATGACAGTATATTAAAATTCAATATATACTTATATTCTAAATGGACAGCAATATTGGTGTACCTTAGATGAATATAAAAACATGCTTTGCTTCATAAGAATGGTTTTTGATTGGTTACCGACATAACACCTGCCTAATAATTACCCCCTCTAACAAACTGCAAGAATTACCATCGTAAAGAATACTAATACTAAAGACAATTTTTAAGTAAAAAATATAACCATTTCCAAAAAGGAGAATGCAATGCAAATAAAATCCAGTCATGATAACGTGTTCAAGAAAAAGATGACGTTCCTGATGATGACGGCTCTGTGTTTATGGGGGCTTTTCCCCATATCAGGCCCGGTATTAGCAGGGCCTCAGGACGGTGTGGTCACCAGCGGCACTGCTGTAATCAGTCAGGCGGGTGATACTACCAATATCAACCAGACTACACAAAAGGCGGCTATTAACTGGCAGAGCTTCAGCGTTGATACAACCGAGACGGTCAACTTCAACCAGCCGGGCGTTTCTTCAGTTACCCTGAACCGGGTAATCGGTAATGAAAAGAGTGTAATCGAAGGGACTATTAATGCCACAGGCCAGGTCTTCCTGCTCAATTCAAACGGGATGCTCTTTACCAAAGACTCAAGTATCAATACTGCAGGTTTCCTTGCAGGCACTCTGAATATAACGGACGAAGATTTCAACTCAGGCAGATATATCTTCAAGGCCGGAGATGATGCGGGATCTATAATCAATATGGGAACTATAACTGCCGCTGATGGCGGTTATGTTGCCCTGCTGGGTGATTCGGTATCAAACCGGGGCGTAATTACGGCTGCCAGGGGCACCGCAGCTCTTGCCTCCGGCGATAAGATTACCCTCAACTTCAATGGGAACTCTCTTTTAAACCTTACCATTGACGAAGGCACGCTGGATTCCCTTGTGGAGAACAAAGATGCAATTTATGCGGACGGAGGGAATGTTATCCTGACAGCTAAGGCAGCGGATGATCTCATCTCTTCACAGGTTAATAATTCAGGCATTATCCAGGCCCGGACCATTGATGATCTCAAGGGAGATATTCGTTTATATGCCTATAACGGCGCCACAGGTGTATCGGGTATGCTTGACGCCTCTGCGCCCGATGGCGGCGACGGCGGATTTATAGAAACTTCGGGAGACAGGGTAAGCATTGCAGACAGCGCCACAATCACCACCCTGTCTGCCTACGGTGAAAACGGTACCTGGCTCGTTGATCCCGACGGTATCACCATAGGTGACGGCGGCGATATCACAGCGAATTTTCTCAGCGGCCAGTTGGCCTACAACAACATAACTTTTTCCTCCACCAATGGTTCCGGTTCGGATGGTGATGTCAGCGTTAACAATGCAATCACCTGGTCGGCCGACACCACCCTGATGCTCATCGCCACCTCCGACATCAATATCAATGCGGCAATCACCGCTTCAGGTGCCAATGCGGGGCTTACCCTTGATGCAGGGGCCGACATAAACATCAACACCCCTGTCGCCCTTTCCGGTGCAAATGCCGCTATGGCCATGCTCTACGGCGGAAATTATAATATCCTTACCAGGGCCTCATACAGCGGGGCAATCACAGACTCACCGGGCAACATTATTGCTAAGACCGACCCGCATGATCCTCTCAATGGCGGGGACGGGGTGTATGGAAGCATCATTCTATCCGGTTCCAATGCAAACCTGTCGATCAACGGTAACGAATATGTACTGATCAACGACCTGACTGAGTTGTCAAGTTACAGTGGTGTATCAGGGTTCTATGCCCTGGCCGAAGACATAGATGCCTCCGCTACAACGTACGATAAAGCGGTGACTGCCAGATTGAACGGCACCCTGGCGGGACTTGGCCATACTATTGATAGCCTTACCATAAGCTATACAAATACGGGATATTCTCTTCGGGAACTCGCTTTGATCAAAGATGCCACGGCGAGCAGCGTCATACGCGACATCGGGCTTACGAACGTTGATATCACCGGTTATAACCAACTTGGTGTCGCTTCACTGGTCGTGAACAACGACGGTGTCGTTAAAAACGCCTACGCCACGGGTGAGGTAGCGTCCCTTCAAATAGACCCAAGCGAAAACGCGAGCAATTTCATGTACAGTTATTATGGTGGCGGTGTCGGAGGTCTGGTTGGCATGAATAAAAGTAGAGGAACGATCAGCAGCTCTTATGCTGATGTGGCTGTGACAGGTGTAACAATAGTAGGCGGCTTGGCCGCGACCTCAGACGGCGTGATAAGTGACAGTCATGCCTCGGGGGACGTTCAACAGCAGAGTGACGCTGTAATCGCAGCCATGGCAACCGGTGGCATGATAGGCGGCTTGGTCGGGACCTCCGGCGGTACTATCACAAACTCCTACGCTACCGGAAATGTCACCGCCGACGTACTATATAATGAAGCAATCTTCAGCGTTGGTGTGGGCGGCTTGGTGGGGACGTGCGATGGCGTGATCGCAAATTCATTCGCTGGCGGGGATGTCCTGGGTGGTATGGGTATTGGCGGCCTGGTCGGTCAGTTCAATCAGACCGGCGATGATCCCTCCATAACCAATTCCCATGCCACGGGGAATGTGAACTGATCCACGTGGACCGGCGGTTTTATCGGGTATGCCGAACACGGAACATCTATCAGTGATTCCTACGCCACGGGAGATGTGGTGAGTGATGCGAAGCTTGGAGGTGGAACCGGTGGCTTTGTTGGTGCCTCACAGGCCACTATCACCGATTCCTATAGCGAGGGGAATGTTACGAGCAGCGACGCGAAAGATGCGGTTGGCGGTTTTGTTGGAGTTAACGAGGGAAGTATCAGCGATTCCCATGCCCTGGGAAATGTGACAAACACCGGGGAAACAACGCCTGACGCAGCTATGGTGAATATAGGCACCGGTGCGTTCGTTGGCGCCAATCGTGTAAACGAAGGAGTAAGCGTCACATATGTTGGCACTATTACAGATTCCACTGCAAAAGGTGATGTGAATGTTTCTTCGAATTGGCAGGAAGACTGGGGCCCGGTCAGCGCTTTTGCGGGAACTAACACATCAACCATGGACAACGTCGATGCTACCGGGTCGGTAAACGGTCCCGAGATTTCCAATGTAGTGCGCGGCCTGGTCGGTACCGATACCGCTAATGACGTCACAGGTACGGTCACCAACGGCACCTACACAGATGTAAAGGCTGAAGAGGCTGCCAGATTAGCTGCCTTGGAAGAAGCCAGATTAGCTGCCCTGGAAGAAGCCAGATTAGCTGCCTTGGAAGAAGCCAGACTAGCTGCTCTGGAAGAAGCCAGACTAGCTGCCTTGGAAGAAGCCAGATTAGCTGCCCTGGAAGCTGCATTTGAAGCTGAAGCCGCCAGACTGTCAGGGAGCACAGCGGGGCAGGCGCTGTATAATAATGAGCATCAGGAAGAGCAGGCGGATCCATCAAGCTATGTAAGCATGTCTGATGACCAACAGAAGATTTCATTGGATGATAATATCGCCTTTACCGATTCAAACAGTTACTCGGCATATATCAAGGCTATCAGCGTTGACGGCGTTGAGTTCAGACTGGATGATGATTCTGAAGACGAAGAATAGGGAGAAGGAGCATTCACATGAATACACGATACATTATATATAAAAATATTATGGTAAAAGTAATAACGATACTGTTTCTTATGTTTACAATAACGACGGGAACTGCATTAGCCCAGCAGGCCCCCAATATAGGTGATGCAGTGAAACAGGCCGCCCCTCCTTCAAAGGAAAGCCCCGTAAAGAAGGAGAAAAAGGAAATTCCTGTCATATTCAGGGAAGACGAAAAATCAATTAACATATCCGATGAAGCAAAAATATATATAAAGGATTTTAAACTGGAAAGTATTGCGAGTGAAGATGAGGCTCAATTAAAAGATATTTTGACATCATTCAGAAACAAAGAACTCAGCATGACCGAGATTACTCAGGCTGCAAACAACGTAACAATATTTTATCGCAATAAAGGGTATCTGGTAGCAAAGGCATATATACCGAAACAGGAAGCAATAGATGGTATATTGACGATAAGTGTAATAATGGGAAATTATGGTGAATTTTCGATTAAGAATGATTCTCCGGTGAGGGATACTTTTCTGCAGGGTGTGTTTGACGAAATAAAGAAAGACTCACCGGTTGTAACCAGAGAAGGGCTTGAGCGCGCCATGCTGCTAGTGAAAGAAATGCCGGGGTGTAATCTTCCTAAGATTGCCATTAGTCCCGGCGCTGTGTCCGGGAGTTCGGACTTCGTGATCAACATCGATAAATCGCAACGTGTAAACGGTTATATTATGGGCGATAATCAGGGATCGAAATACACGGGAAGAAAAAGAGCCTATGGCGGTATAACTATTAATTCACCATTTGGGATCGCGGATAAGCTTTCATTAATCGCCATGTCCAGTGAGGACAGCGGTGTACAGAATATTATGATGTCCTATGGTCTTCCGGTTGCCAGTAACGGTCTTCGGGCAGAGGTTGCGGCATCCAGGACAAGCTATGAGCTTGGAGGAATATATTCCGGTCTGGATGCTGAAGGAACAGCTGAGGTACTTGAAGGAACCATATCTTATCCGCTTAAAAGGAGCAGCCGTGAAAATATCGATATCTCCTTAAACCTTGGATACAAAGATTTGCAGGATGATCAAAATGCCGTAGGCTCCAGGAATCCAAGAAAAAACACTTCTGCAACAATGACTGTAGGAAGGACGTCTTATGAAAACTTTTTAGGAAGGAATTTGTATACCGATATGTCCGGGAGCATAAGCGTAGGAAGGCTGGAGATTAAAGATGAAGTACAGAAAGCCCTGAATAAAGCCGGAGCTGATACAGATGGAGCTTATTCGAAACTGAATATATCCTTGTCAGGTAACCTGGCAATTAATGATAAATTGAGTCTCATGGCTTCGGCCAGTATACAAAAGGCTCTTATGTCTAAGAATCTGGATGCGGTTGAACAGATGTTTATATCAGGCGGGACAGGCGTTAAGGCATATACTGAGTCGGTTAGTTTTGATAATGGTTATGTAGCCAACATGGAATTGAGATATTCTCTTCCGACGTTTTACGGTGTTAAACATGAGGGAGGCGTATTCATAGACAACGGCTGGGTTTATGCCCAGGAAGACGACTATGTTGATGACGATGACATCATGCTGACAGACGCAGGCTTGGGATACTATGCCAGTTATAAAAAGCTATTTGGATCAGTTCATCTGGCCTTCCCGATAGGAAAAGATGATGCTGTGAGTGACCCGGGCACCCGTGTGCTGGTACAGGTCGGCATGTCATTTTAGATAGAGGAAATAGAGGATATAATATGAATACTAACTGGCTTTCGATGATGATTGACTACGGCATAGTCGGCCTGTTGGCGATATTGAGTGTGCTCGTGGTGGCTGTATCAATGGAGCGATACTGTCTATACCGGAGAATTAATATCAGCGATTTTAAGGACATTAAATCACTGGAGCTGGAACTGACCGGAAAACTGTCCATAATTGCATCGATAGGCAGTAACGCCCCCTACCTTGGACTTCTCGGCACAGTACTTGGCATAATGCTGACTTTCTATAACATGGGACAGGATGCAGCCATGGATACAGGCAGAATTATGACTGGTCTTGCCCTTGCTCTCAAGGCAACTGCAATAGGCTTGGTTGTGGCTCTTATAGCGGTAGTGTTGTATAATGCTCTTTTGAGAAAGGTGAAGGTGTTAATGCTTAAATGGGAGATCGCCAATGGATGAAAAACCTTTTGAAACCATGAATGTTATCCCTTTTGTGGATATCATGCTTGTGCTCTTGACCATAGTATTGACCAGCTCAAGTTTTATTGCCAGCGGGAGAATTCCGGTTGATTTGCCACATGCGTCCAAAAATATAACAGAAGCTGACAGGGCTGCTATTATTGAGATGACTGTGTCAGGAGACATATACTTCGATGGGAAAGCCGTAACATTTGAATCATTAGGCTCCCTGCTTTCATCTATTTCTCGTGATACCGGATTTGTTATCAGGGCAGATCGAGAAATATCGCTTCAGCGTTTTATCGATGTGGCTGATATGTTGAAGCAATTAAAATTTACAAAAGTTGCGGTGCAAACTCAAAATGGTAATTAAAGGGCTTGTGAGAGGCGACGTTGTATTGTAAAACATGGAAGATTTACCACTGGCTTGGGGTCTCTTTGGTTCTCCATGCAAGCATTATTCTGCCTTTAGTTGTTATTGGGGTACATGAGCCCAAAAAGCAAACACACAATAAACTCCTTATTGAACTTTTTGGTATGATCTCTAATCGACAACAGGAAGAAAGGCAGGGAGATGGGGCCACACAAAAGAAACAGACATTGATACAGAGGCCGGTCTTACCGAAGCAAGTTGAAAAAAAGAATGAGCTAAAAAAGGATACCATACATGAAAAAAAGATAATACAGCCGAAGCCGGTTGTCGAACAACAGGTAAAGAAGATAGAGCATGAACCTGTGCCAGATAAAAATAGTCAAAAAGAAGAGGATAATACTGTTCGTGAGGAAAAATCAAATGACATACAAAAACCGGTAGAAAGCATGGAATTAATGCAGGGTTCATCGGTCTTAGTATCCGGTGAAAATGGAAAAGGAATTGGTCAGAAGGCTCTTTCCGTCAGAGATGGTGGGCTGAGAAAAGACAAGACTGTTGAGTATCTGGCACGATTGAGTAAAACGCTTCAGAAGAATCTCGTATATCCAAAAGAAGCAAGAAAAAACGGAATCGAAGGAGTATCAACTGTAGCATTTACAATTACTGAGTCGGGTTTTATCAAGGAAGGATCTTTACGTGTTCATAAAAGCAGCGGATATTCCTTTCTGGATAATAATGCCTTACAGTCTGCGCGTGAAAGTGCCCCCTTTGAATGGCCTCCCAAGGAACTTAATGTTACCATTTCCATAGTGTTTGCCTTCGGAGTGAGATAATCATAAAAAGAGTTTTTACTATAAACCTGATATTAATATTCAGGAAAAAAGCATGGAGTATTCATGTGTTGGGCAGGTTTAAATTATTTCAAACCTGTGTAAAACCTGCCCCTCTGGTTTATGTATGTCAGGTTTGATGAATGAGACCTCTATGCTGTCTTCCTTGATCTCCACCCAGGTGTAACCCGAATCCGGTATGTAATTTTTATATCCGGTTTCATCTTCAGTAAACTTCCATGGGGCACCTGCGCTTCCTGCACATGTGTAATGTATTCCATCCACAGGGATGTCTGTGAATACATGGTCGTGTCCGTAGAACAGGGCATTTACATTAAACTTTTTCATCCATTTATGTATGAGCTTTTGCTCGCCTATTTTAGCTGCCTGTCCACCGCCACGGCCGTACCGGGTATTAAGGTCGTCGCCGGCCTTTCCTGCGACCGTATGATGTATGTAGATAAACTTATACTTTGCCTTTGATTTTTTTAGCTGTTTGTAAAGCCATTCTTTTTGTTTTTCACCAAGAGTCCAGTCATCACCCCTGCCGACTTTAGTGTTATGAACATGCCCTATGGTCGTATAACCTGTTACAGTTAAAACAATGTTTAGTGTATTACCCCATGTAAAACCGTAATAATCACTGTATTCACCTCCTCCTTCAGGATAGGTGTCTGGCAGTGGAGCGGGTATCCAGGCCATTCGGGCCTTACGGGCCCATGCGCGGTACTTTTCATCGTGCCAGCCGTTTTCCCCTTCCCAGTTGCCGATAACATTGAATACCGGGACTGATGCAGGAAGATCACCCATACCGTATCTAAGCATATAGTAAAGTATCGGCCCATAACGCTCTTCTGTCATGGGGCCGCCGTGTGAAGTAAATGTCTGTATATTATCTCCGAGCATCAGTAAGAAATCAGGTTTTCTTGTAAGGATTGATTTACTGATATCGGATAAGATTTTAATACATTCCGGTTCATTGGGAGTGATGTGGGAATCGGAAATCATTGCAAATAAAAAGCTGGATGAGTCGGTTCTTTGTGTCCTGAAACTACCTTCAGTTTCAAGTGTAAATGACTCACTGCCTTTTAAACTGACATGAACCTGGTATACATGAGCAGTGCTGGCCTTTAAAGGATGAAGTTGTATATTGATGGGAGTATGTTTTTCAATAGAAAATATCTCTGTTGTCTGCCATGTGTCAGCGCCTGTTTCCCGGAATTTGATAAAGGAATCAAGTGGATTCTTACCTCCAACAATGTTGACTGTAATTCCGGTATCTGTCGGTTTGACAAGGCATGGAGGAACAAGGAGGAGAGGGGAGTTTTTCGGTACGGAAGATATATTACCCTCACCGGCAATGAGTGCATCAGGAAGTATTGCCGTTCCAGCACCTGCTGCAAGAACCTGTTGAAGAAATCTCCTTCTTGAAAGATGTTTCATAATAGTCAGTGTCCGAAATAAATGTAGAGACATTCAATCCGGGTGTCTCTACGGGTGCAGATTGTGTCAAAAATCAGATAGTAAAAGACGGTCATATTTCAATGCGGACAGTAGGGTCGGGATTTATTCCCGACCGGATTTTTCGTAGAGACAAGGCATGCCTTGTATCTACATAGTGGTGTATAAAACACCACCCTACGAAAAGACTAATAATCCAATATATGTTTTTGCTGAAAGCCGAGAGCCGATCGTTGACAGCTTCAATCAAAAAACATCTGTTGCTAGATAGTGCCCATCCAAAAACTAAAGTTTTTATTCGGTAGCTGTCAGCACTCAGCGTTCAGCTTTCAGCAAAAGGCTTTTAAAATAAAGACTTAGCGGACGGCTGATAGCTGACCGCTGAAAGCTCCATCCAGAAATAGCCTCTTTCTGGATGGGCACTAGATATATTTACTTCCAAATCTTTTTCCACGTTTTAGCACCTTTCTGGGTTGCACCTTCAAGGTCCACTTTGGGTTTCCAGGCGTCTTTAATGTCTTCTGCAATCTGGCCCTGAGGTTTTAATTTTTTGCCTTTAAGACCAGGATAGTCGGGACCATATCGATGCGCCCTGAATACCATGTTGCTTGATCCAAATCCTCCAACACCGTCAAACCAGCTTTTAGCTCCATCACCTGTAACAGGATTGATGTATTCCCATACTACTTCCCCTTCTTTTGTTACCTCAAAGAAATGACCGTGATTTCCTGAGCAGACCATAGTGTTTCCATTGGGAAGCCTCTGGGCACCTGAAATATGATGTGAATAAAAGCTGTTTTCACTTTTTGATTTATATTCCCATACTGTTTCGCCTGTTTCGGGATCCATTTCAACAATAGAAGAATAATTAACCGGCGGCCTTGCCCATCCGTTATTATATATCAGGATATTTCCTTCACCGGGAAGTCCCTTTTTTATCCATTGAGCGTCATGAGGTCCAAAAAGTTTCTGGTCACCAGGTGTGGTAAATGTTGGAGGATCACCTTTCCCGTAGGCATATGGATTGCCCCATCTGTAAACGATCTCACCGGTTTTATGATCAATGATATAAAGCTCACCGAATTCCCTTGAATCAACAAGAATCTGATCGGTTTCGGCATTATAGTCAATGGCGTTGAAATGGGTCCAGTCGGGATTTCCAAATCTGTGCTGAGGAAGAACAGCCGTAATGAAATTTACGTCCAGATGTTTTTTTGAATTCATGCCCCTGTAATCCCAGGCCTTCCATTTCCACACCACTTTGCCACCGGGGTCTATTTCATATATTACATCAGGTGCCAAACCTTTTTTAGTAGTCTGTCTGGGGTTCCTGCCCCCTGCAACAGCTTCCTCAAGACTCACATGCTCCCAGGCATTTGTCATTGTATTTCCATTGGGAAGTCTTACAAAGTCATGGTGAAGTGAACCCTCTTCAGGACCTGGAATCCATTCCCATACTATATTTCCGTTCCAGTCGATTTCTCTTAATCCTTTTGCTCCTCCACCGAAATTAAGACCTTTATTGGGATTTGGATCTGGTTTGGGTTTTGGGCTGGGTTCTCCTTCTTTTGGAGGCGGGCTAAATTTTTCACGGGTGTTTCCAAGGATATTTCCGTTTGGAAGCAGAATGTAATGCAGGCCCGGAGGATCATCTTTATGCTCCCACACATGTACCACATTACCCAGCATGTCTATAAGGTATGTTTTATCGGAAAACATTGGGCTGAAAAGGGTATACCCTTCATATGCTTTAGATGCATTGTACTGGATGAGCTGGGACGGACCGCTGTGTGATTCATAGGCCTGAGTACTGTTAAAGCTCAGGCTCACGAACAGTAAGATTCCAAAACCTAATATCCATTTCCTCATTTTAATCTCCTTGTCTTATTGTTTAAGAGATCATTAATCTTTTTTTGTTTTAAATGCAAGATCTACTTCCTCATTGGTCTTGATTTATGTTAAAACTATTCTTTTAATTTAAAGTTGTTATCAAGTCTTGTATAAAACCGGACGATATATTAATCGCAACAATAACTTGAATAGATGAGGTGTAAAGTGGAAATAAAGGAACATGAATATGTAAGACAGACGCTCGAACGATACACAAACTGCCGTCTTGAGGAGTTTTGCAGCCATGTGCTTATTACTAATTTCAGACAATATATTCATACATTCAGGGACCGGACAAGCTCGAAAATGCATGAAGGTAATTTCAGGATCGTAAATGATAAAGAACTTGACTGCACCATGATAGACTTTGGGATCGGTTCACCCCAGGCAGCTCTTATCATTAACTGCCTTGCATTTCTTGATAACCTCAAGTCGGTCATTATGCTGGGTATGTGTGGTGGTATTGATGACATCCTGGAGGTCGGTGATTTTATAGTCCCGACTGCTGCTATAAGAGGAGAGGGTACAAGCAGGCATTATCTGCCCAAAGAGTTTCCTGCAATTCCAGCGATGTCGGTCAATCTTTTTTGTATAGGTGCCGTTAAAAAAATGAAGCGTAAACCAAGATGCGGGATAATCTATACAACGGACAGAAGATTGTGGGAATTTGATGAGGATTTTATAAAATATCTCAGGAGACAGAGGATAATAGGTATTGATATGGAACTGGCAACACTTTTCTCTGTCGGATACCATTATGAAGTGCCTATAGGATCAATAATGCTTGTATCGGATATGCCTCTTCAGAGAAGAGGTATTAAAGACAAGAAGCTTCATGCCGAGATTTACGAAAAATATATGGAAAAGCACCTTGATATTGCATTAAATGCAGTTGGCAATATCAATGAAAAGTGGGATGAGGTAGAAGATCAGCTTGCCAGTGAGTGGTAATCTGTAAACACAACCTGTGGTTGTTATTATTTAAGAATATACAATATTATGTATATTTTTAGTGAAATTATACGATTTTTCTCTTGACAAAACATAGCCTTTCTCATAAATCATTTTCTATTCGGGTGCTGTAAAAAGCCTAAGAGGGAATCCCGTTAAAGTCGGGAACGGACCCGCCGCTGTAACCCTTACTTTTTCAATTTCGAAAAAGAAACTGTTTTGACTGTTATATGCCACTGTTAAAAAATGGGAAGGCTGTTGAAACAGGGGGAAGTCAGAAGACCTGCCCGGATAATAAAGGTCTCTTTCGTGGTATGAGGTAGACCGCCGGATCTAGCGGATAAAAAAGGGTAATCCCCGGATCGAATTTTTTCGGTCCGGGTTTTTTTGTTCTGAATATTAACAAACAGCCTTATTATTAAAAATTTGTAATAGAAGTTTTATCCATACTCATCGTAAATAAAATTCATTGAACCGCAACAGGGGGAAAGAAGAGAGATGCAAAAGGGAAATGTTCTGACTGCAATGGGAAAAGGAGATGGAGATCCGGAATGCTTTGAGCATGGTCTTACCGGTTTTTTAAAAAGAGATGGAAAAGAAGTAGACTTTGATCCGGGTAAAATTTCAAACGCAATAAAAAAGGCGGCAGAAAAGACAAAAAGGGATCTTAAAGGTGACCTGGATATCCCTGATCCTGATAATATGACATGGAAAGTGATAGCGGAATTGAACAATCCATTCTCCCCTTATTTTATCCGGGAGAGAAACGGTAAACGGCTGCCCGAAATAGAGGATGTTCAGGACCTTGTTGAGATTGTGCTGGCCCAAAGCGGATATCAGGAGGTGATGACAACCTATAAGCTTTACAGAAAAAAGCGGGAAAATATCCGAAAGCAGCTTAAGATCCGTACAAAGATGGATTCCGAACAGCAGGATTCCACAGATGCGCTTCTCCTGGTTGAATCAACCACCCAGAATGTAACACATCCCTGGGACAAATCGCGTATTGTTGATGCACTCATTAAAGAGAGTTCTCTTTCCTATGAAGAATCCCGAAGTATTGCAAAATCGGTTGAAAACCGTGCTTTTGCCTGGGATGATTCCACAATAAGCACCTCCCTGGTAAGAGAGATGGTTAATAATGAACTTGAAGAGAGAGGGCATATTGCCAGCCTGCGGGATATGGCCCAGTTTTCCATTGCAAAACCTGTTCTCGAAGGCCTGCTTTTTTCAAAGTCCGATGAAAACAGCAATATAAAAAACAATAATCCCGAGGCA
>JASFHE010000031.1:0-20328 GCA_050123415.1 Desulfobacteraceae bacterium
TACCATGAGCGCCAAGGACGAGGCAGAGATTACCGCATTGCTCAAGAAACTTGGGGAAACCGATGAGTTCATAAAGAAGGAACTTGATACCATGAAGGCCCACCTCAAGGAGGCCCCTCAGGAATATTTCGATAGGTTAGTGGAAGGCCACAAACGCAGCCTCAGCAAGGTTGTAAAAGTACGCAAATTGCACTTCGAGAAAGCCGATGCGATAGGAACGCCGGAAAATGCCGTGGAAAATGGAAAGATGTTGAAATCGGTCAAGAAAGCAGTTTATGACGTCAATAACGACGGCGTCGCAGATATCGAAATCTTCTTTGCTGACGGTGAAATAAAGAAATACAGATACCTGAACGATAAAGGTAGAGCGTTCTGCTCGTTCGTCAGTATAGGCGAAGAAGTCAAGAGATTAAAGGAGTAAATACTATAGAAAGGAGGTAAACCACAACATGAGAAGATTAATGGGCCTTTTTATGCTCTTGTTTACGTTCTTTGCGTTTGTCATTTTGCCGAGTTGTGTACCGGTAAGTGGTAGATATGTCAGAACGCATAGGGTATATAAGGTATATAAACACAAACGCCACCACCCCAAAGTTCGGCATCACAGAAGGCATCGCCGGCGGGTGATTCGCCGGCACCGCAGAAGACATCGACGTCGGGTAATACGACGCCACAGACACCATCGCCGGGTGATTCGTCGGCACCGCAGAAGACGGTAGCCAGTTGCGGGGGCATAGCCCCCGTAAACATAAGGAGATAAAAAATGGGTTTTCTTTCAATTTCGTGGTCTACAAAACCTAAGATCAAAAGGTCTACAAAACCTAAGATCAAAACAATACCAGCCCCAAACAACTGGGACGGTGTCCCACCACCGGATTTAAAGTGGGAAGATCTCATTAACACATTACCGGTAGTAAGGTCGATAGTGGCGTGGCCGGACAAATGCCCGACGTGCGGCAAGAGCCTTACCAAGTATGAATCGGACCCGGTTATGATAGAGGTCGAAATGTGTCACCAGGTACTCGGAGTTTTTTGTGATGAGGGCCACTACACGTTTCTTGAATGTATGTAACGGAGGGAAACGAGTAAAACAACCGGCCTGTAGCCCAGTGGATAGGGCAACAGACTTCTAATCTGTGGGTCGTAGGTTCGATTCCTACCAGGCCGGCCACAAGGAGCAACGCTATGATCAACGTGACGATAAAGTGGCTACGTGACTATATAGCGTCCAGCGGTACTAGGCGCGATCCTGCATGGTTTGGCCACAAAGTAAAATGGGATCGGGAAGCAAGATGTTTCCATTATAAAGACGGATCTAAAGTGGACAAATACGACTTGAGACCTTGCCCAAAGTGCGGAATGAAAAGGACCAAGGAAGGCCATGATCCGTGCCTTGGCACACTGCCTGGCGTAATCGGTGCTTGTTGCGGTCATGGAATTGAAGAAGGTTATATAGCTTTCGAAAACAGAATGGTCATACATGGCTTTTTTACCAGGATAGAAAAATCGGAGATACCAGAATGAACATCAAAAGCTCAACAGGCTGTGTGCACAAGAAGTATTCAGGCTCAAGGGAATACGGCTTTATGACGTTGTGTCGGCATGTTAATACTACCTACGGAGTGGATGGATATGAGCATCGCTGGCCTGAAACCAATGAGCCAATAACCTGTAAACGGTGTCTAAACCTAATGCGCAGGAAGAAATTTGATGCTAATGGCTTCAGGTGGGTCGTTGTGAAAGACATGTGTCTGACAGCCCGTAGAGCAGGGAGATCAGTTAATATAGTTGGTATGCCTGATCAGAGCCAGATGGCTCTTGTGAGAAGCGGTCATGCAAAGCTTAAGGCAAAAATCGCTGTGTCAAGAGCGGGGGCAGGTCTGTAGAGAAGGAATTACTTGTAGCGGACGAGAGCACCCTTGAAACCGTTGTTGATATAGAGGATGCAATCTTGCGCGCTGAGACAATCGCATCGGCGTTTAATGCAAGGGGATTGTAACAACATTGGCCCGTAGCTCAGTCTGGAAAGAGCTCTGGACTACGAATCCAGGAGTCGCAGGTTCAAACCCTTCCGGGCGGGCCAAATTAGGAGGACTTATAAAGTGAGTATTCTAGAATGCAGACTAGCCGCGGAAAAAGAATGTGATGGTAAACCGTTTACGGTATGTGAAGTAAGCACATGGTTTTATGTGACTGTTGGTATGCTTATGGAAAAGCCGGCCGATTATATCGCTAGAGAAACTGCAAGACTGTTCGATTCGTTCGGTACTGGCCAGGATAAGTCCGAACGTGGTGCTACTCTACAAGAACTTCTAGACATGCCGAGCAACGGCGGCATCCGCATTATACCGAAAACCAAAGACGACTTTATTAAAGTCGAGGACTGGAAAGTAGAATAAATCAGGAATATTATGAGCAACAAAGACAAAACACCAGAAAAGATTCTATTATCTATGAAGATTGTATCGGGAAGGATTAAAGCAAAGGATCTTACAGACGAACAATACAAACTCTTATCATGCGAAAATATGAAACCAGGACGATCTGAACAGCATAGCGGACGACATTATACTCACGGCGTTTAATGCTGTATTGGGATCATAAGAAACTGACCCGTAACTCAACTGGTGGAGTAACCGGCTCATAACCGGCAGGCTGTAGGTTCGAGTCCTACCGGGTCAACCAAATTAGGAGATAAGTAATTATGGATTTTAATCAATGGGAACAACGCATTACAATAGGCGATTGTATTGCAACAATAGCCTTATGTTTTATGGCTTCTCTTTTCGCAATCTCGGCTGTCATCAAACTTGATATTGTTGATATGGAGCTATCACTGTGCCTGGGACTTATGCTGTGGCTTATATTCACTGCTATAGGTCTTGTTGGCCTGGTCATAGTTACCAACAACAGAATGGCCAGAGCGGTTGAGGAAATATCGTACGAAGTGAACCAGGCATTGGCATGGTCCTCAAAGTGCGGCTGCTCAGTTGACTCCATACATCCGCAGTATAAGTGTGACAGGCCGATTCCAGTTACAAAAGTATTGGACGTGTTGTTGAAGAAATTAGGCGTAAGGATCGTACAGATGGATACTCCTTTTACCAAAGACGCCGTTTTTGTAACCAAAAAAGATACGAAATTACCGGAAGATCACAAGGTAATATTCGGGGAATAAGGAGGCTATATGAGCTATGTACATCTAATCTATATTGATGATAATGGCCAACTTGCGATGCATTCTTCCAGTGAGGAGGAAATAACAGACAAGGTAAATGAAATGATGGCCGCCAAACCCAACTTCATTAGCAGTGGTAACTTTTATGTAGTCAAGGGAAAAGTACTTACGCCACTTTTCGCTATGAGAGCCGTTGGGTTGGAATAGAAACAGAGGAGGATAAACTATGCCAAGATACGAAAGACGTCTGACTGGTGATCTCGACAAACCGTGGGCAATATTGGATACCACAGAAGAGGACGAAGAGGTGCTAAGACTACGTGATGAAGAAGACGCAGGCACCGTCTGTCGTTTTATGAACGAGAAAGAGGATTCGGACGATTTGTACCTCATCTGGGTTGACAGCGGCAGTCTAAGCATCCGCACTGGGTCCATGTCCGACATAGTGGGCCAGGTTAACAGGTTGTTGGCTTCCGGCAAACACAGTGTTGATAGTCTCTTACTGATAAAAGGAAAAGAGCCGAAAGTGGAAAAGGCAATTAAGGTCACTGGTTTAGTATTCAAATAATTTCCACCCGGAAAAACCTATCCGGCAGACAGAGGTGATTTTTGTGGTCCGAGTTGGGGACATCGAGTTCCCCTTGCCGGAAAAACCACTCTCCATTGAAGAGATGGTTCGGGTGGTTCGCTCAAAAAATTCAATTCAAATTGCGTGTGGTGTAGGCCGCAGTTACTTAGTATACCCATTGAATACACTCGGGGCATAGCCCCGGTCTCTGTTGCTGATTGTTCCCACGCACACGCTAAATATTCGGTGGTGTAGGACGAGGCTACTTAGCTATTGTAAAGCCCTGGTCGCAGGTTCAAATCCTGTCGCCCGCGCAGCGGGTGTAGCTCAGTCAGGTAGAGCATGAAACGTTCCTTGTCCGCTTGTTCCCCGATTTCAAAACCTTTCAATGCTCACAATAGGAACATTAGTTGTCCTTGTTTGGTGGTGTAGGACGAAGCTACTTAGCCTTCCAAGCTCCGGGTCGCAGGTTCGATCCCTGCCACCCGCCCACAGTGGCGGGTGTAGCTCAGTTGGATAGAGCAGGAAATGTTCTTTGTCCACTTATTCCCCAAATTCACACTTAGGAGATGCACAACAATGAAAACCAATTCTAAACCAAGTGACTATCGTCTTGATAAAACTGCAAGACTAGCCGGAGGATATGGGCCGTTTGCAGCGAAACAAGACGCAGAAGCTTTGCTGAGACGCGCTGTAATGTCTTGCCTCCTGTGGGAAGATCTTGCTTATGAAAGCGACGGGTCTGTTGCCAAAAACATTAAAGAACTCATCGCCCAGGTCGATCCGAAAACGGTATACGACATTGCGATTGAGGCCAAATTCAAACAGAAATTACGACATGTGCCGTTGTTTATTGCTCGTGAAATGGCCAGACTCGACAGTCATAAAAGTTTGGTCGGCGACTTACTGTCGAAGATAATCGTTCGGGCCGATGAGTTGGCTGAATTTGTCGCGATTTACTGGAAGGACGGAAAACAACCGTTGTCCAAACAGGTTAAAATTGGACTTGCAGCCGCCTTCAATAAATTTGATGAGTACCAGCTCTACAAATACAACAGCGCCAAAGAAATAAAATTGCGCGATGTTATGTTCCTGGTACATCCGAATCCGGGCCAGCTTAATACCACCGGAGTGACTGCGGGCCCAGTCAACAAACCGAGCTACAAACGTGGTGAGGTCTTACGCCATGAGGGTTCGTTGTTAGACAAACTAACGAACGGTACACTTGAACAGGCAAACACCTGGGAAAATTCCTTCATGACCGGCAAAGACAAAAAGCAGACCTGGATCGACCTAATCGAATCCAAGAAGGCCGGCGCTTTGGCCTTTGTGAGAAATCTCCGTAAAATGGAAGAGATTGGCGTCCCTGAGGAAACCATACTGAAGGGGTTTAAGACCGTCAATCCAAGATGGTTGCTTCCGTTGACGTATATGGCCGCGGCAAGGCATGCACCCAAGTATATGAGAGAGATTGAAGAATTGATGCTGCGTGGCCTGGCTATGGCTCCAAGGTTAAAAGGGCATACTGTATTTGCGATTGACGTATCGGGCTCAATGAGCGCGCCTGTAAGCGGGAAAACCTTGTTTACCAGAATGCATGTTGCAGCTGCTATGGCAATGCTAGCCAGCGAAATGTGTGAAAGAATCTCCGTCTATGCAACCGCCGGTAGCGATTGGAAACGCGAACATGCTACTGAACTTATCAAACCATACAGAGGTTTTGCCTTATCCGATGCCGTAATCGAGGCCAGGGGCAGACTAGGCGGGGGTGGAATATTTACCCGACAATGTTTGGAATACATACGTGAGCGTGAAACCGGTACCCCTGACAGAATTATTATATTCTCGGATAGTCAGGATTGTGACCATCCACATAAACGAATCCCGAATCCGTTTGGAAGAAACAACTACATCGTGGATGTGTCATCGCATAAACACGGCATCAACTACGACGGCCTGTGGACGGCGGAAGTTTCAGGTTGGTCAGAACACTTCCTCGCGTACATCGCTGCCCTGGAAGGAGTCGAATTATCTGAACAAGAAACAGAATAATCAGGAGGCAATATGGCAAAGAAAAAACATAACAAAGTGTTTGACAGCCTTAATCTCCTTAAGCGCGATGAAGGCGAATATGTATGGGCAACTTATGACGAAATCGCCGGTTATTATGCCGAAGGTTTTGTTCTGTTTAATGACAACAAACGGAAAGTTTTTGAGAAGACCATGGCGAAAAAACGCCGCTCAGACGTCGCCAGAGGCCCCAGAGTTGAATACAGTCGGAAAACAGGGGTCAATATAAGCATTAAGTAAATAACGTCCGAAATTGAGGCAATAATGAAAATAAAGGATGTTATAGTACAAAAAGGGGAAGCTTGCGACTTATATCTGACTCGTAAGCTTTTCCCCGTCAACATGAGACTCTACAAAGTGTCAGAGGCATACCGCAGTGTGGTTAAAAAAGCCCTCAGTCATATGAGAGAATTTATGACCTTCGAAGGGTTCGAGGATTATCCCAAACTTTATGGAATTTCCGGCGCGAATGTAGGAATTCCGTGGAATCTCGTTATTGTGCGAAGTGGCGATAAACTCATTCACATGATAAACCCAACCGTGGAGAAAGAGTCGAAAAAAGAGATCGTTGTAAAATCAAACTGTGGCTCCCTAAACCTGCCTGAAAAAGTGAAGGTTCCAAGACATGCTTGGGTAATTGTGTCTTACTATACACTAGAAGGTTGTAAAAGGTTCCAGAAATTCGTGATGGATAAATCGTCTGCTGGTACCATCCAACACGAAATAGACCACAACAACGGCATCCTTATAACAGACTATTAAACTTGTAGCAAAATCGGAGGTGCTATGAGACTTACCAAATTAATCCTGCCTATTATACTACTACTCCTACTTACAAGCTGTTCGAGAAACATAATCGTCAATATCGACGGCAAAACTATCCCCAACTACGAGTATTTCATGAACAATGAAAGTAATGGAATGCGCGTTACATTCATCCTCGTTCGGTATTATGAAGAGCAAGAGAACGAGGAAGAGACCATCGTTAAATCACAGTATCTGGATGCGTTTCTCCTAAACCGCGTGGCGGCGAGGGAAACAAAGGAACTAGTGCTGCATGTGAAGGTGGTCAACACCAAAAAAGCAAGATATGCACTTAAAATAAAGATAAAACCGCCAGCGGAAGAGGAAATACTTGAGACAATTTATGACGGCAGGCTTAGCAGAAAGGACTTTGCATTAAGGCTACCGATGTCGAAACCGGGTGAATATAAATACTCGTTTAAAGTAAACACCGCAGGTAAACGCGATAGCTTTGCGCTGCCGCCTGTAAGGTACGAGGTGAAGTAGTTATGAACCGTATTGCCCCGGCCGATTATCGAACATGTCCTGATTGTGGACACTTCGAATACGATGACGATATAGGCGAGTAAATAGCGCAAATATGAAGAATTGGAGGTGGTACTAGAACTGGAGATAGGTTGATTGTAATTATTTAAACTTAAGAACAGAAAAAGATGATTGGTTTTGGACTGTAAGATCTGAAACACAAAAACAAAATTGAAAAGGAGACACAAAATGAAGAAGTTTTTTACAATCCTTGCGATCTCGGCTTTTATGCTGGTCGCATTACCCGCGTTTATGCCCAACAATACCAATATTGATACGGCCTATGCAGCCGAAAAAGAAGGGGCCGGTTGGTACGAATTTATCGACGAAAAGACCGACAAAGGTACCGGTAGGGTAAAATGGTTCGATTCACACCCAGTGGCCCAGTCCCAATGGAGATACCTCGGCGACGAATATGATGACCCTGAAACCCCACCACCCAGCTACACACCTGCGTGTGTCGGCGATTGTCCCAACGGCGGTTGTTTTAAAGGCGAATTTGAGCAGTCCACCGGAGCGTGGAAAGATGCCGGAAATGTTACCATTGAAGACGATACCATTACAGTCAAAAACGGAGCCTTTGCATCATCCATGCAGACCGGAGGCGGCTCCTACGAGGGTGAACTTTTTGAATGCCCGTATTGCGACTCCTGGGGACTCGGCCTTGTCGGTTCCTTTGGCGGGTCCTATGCCTATGCAGAGAATGATGACTTTATGGCAAAATCCATTGCACTCACCGGAAATATTACAGCCGGCGTGTTAATCGGAGACAAACTGAGAGCTTCGTGCCTGCGAATTTACGGAGATGGTTCCCATGTTACCCTGGCACTCAAAAGAGGCTTGTTGGCCGGTGAATGGTCGGTACTCGGTTTTGCGAACACCAGTGGGCAGTTTGATTACAACGCAAGTACATCATTACCCAATTCGGTATTGCTCGGTGCCGGTTTGACCGGCGGGCTTTCCAAAGTCAACTTAACTGATAATTCAGTCACAGCATTGGCTGGCGGCTTTACCGGGTCCGGCGTCGGACGGTTTCGGCTTACCACAAATAATTAATAAATAAGCCGGAAAGTCCGAGATCTATGAAATGGAAGAGCTCCTTGCCTTAAGTGGTGAGGAGCTCTTTTTTCACGATTTACACAGGAGCAACAAAATGGCAGTAGAATTCAGTGCGCCATCAGTCGAACCATCTATGAAAACAGCCAGTGTATTTGACTTCAAAAATCAACGGGCGTATAAAATTGTTGATGAGCTATTTACCGGTTTTATCAAAGACAACAGAGAGTGGATTGATAAAATCGCGGATGGGCGTATCGCAACGATTGGAATTAACGGTGGTTACATTGTTACCGACATCGCCGGTAAGGAGTATGAGGTTTACTCCACCGGGATATTAGTGGTCCCCTTTTGTGTTACGTACGTTGGCAAAAGGCATTTCGGAGAGGGAGAAGTAATAGAATTCCTGGACTCCAGCATGGACAAGATATATTCATATTATGATGTGGAGTGAACAATATGACTGAAGAAAAAGAATACAAACACCACGACCCAATGTCAAAATCAGAGATATTTGACAAAGTAGAGCGGAATGAACACCGCATAAGATGTATAAAAGCCTTGGTCTGTCCGGACTGTGGATACGACCTTGTCAAAGAGTCCATCAGTTGGCGTGATACTAGGAGAACCATCTTCTGGTGTGAAAACTGCGAAACGGACCATGGCTTCGTAGACGTAGTTCACAAAATGTGAAAAAACAACAACAGCAAAAAAATAGGAGGTACTTAAATGAAACGAGGATTTACACTAACAGAACTTTTATTTCTTATCGCAGTATTCGGTATCATCGCAGGATTGGCCATTCCGTCGGTAGTGTTTGCTGCTGAGCAGACACAAAACAGTAGGGTTGGACAGATTGGCCAGAACAACAACCAGGCACAGGTACAGGGTCAGAGCCAGTCAGGCGTTTATCTCGGAGACATCAATTCCCACAATACCGGAGCAGAGCTCAAACGTGAATTTGTAAGCCCAGGAACCATTGTATACCCGCAGGCACCCCAGTACATCGGCCCTGGAAAACCTTCATACGCAACCAGCATGAAAGCCGAGAAGATGGTGAAATACACCCAAGGCAAATTCAGTGCCAAACAGGCCAAGAAGGTTCTGTCCGGAGCACCTACGTTGTCAAGCGGCAAAATCTTCACGGCGCCGATTGACGAGCCGGGCACGATCTGTCCGGAAGATCACAAGATGGGTGTATTCTTTAAGTTCAAGAATGGGAGAACCTCAAAAGGTACCGTCACCGTTCTTTCTGACGACAGAGGCTTCATTTCTCAGTACACATTCGCAGAAGCCATTCTCAAAGCCCGGTTAATGGGGGGATGGGATATCGAAGTGGAGGCCGAAGGATTCCAGCGCCTTATCTTTAACGAAGGCGAAGGTTGGGGGTTCAACCTGACCGGTGCTGGTATGGGAAATAACCAATTATCCACGCTTACGGCGGTTGCTGGATACGGGCATTCAGACGGTTGGGCCGGTAAATTCGATTTACCATGGATCACAATCCACGCGCTGGCACCAAAAACTGCTGAATAACATCATGATATAGATAGTATACAAAATGGTAGGGAGAGTTGATCTTCCTACCATTTTTTTCTTAAACCAGACAGTATACCGTGTGGAGGGAAAATGGCTAAAATAAAGTTAATCTGTGAGCGTTGTAAAGACGAAATCGAGTCATATGAAAAAGGCATGATCGTGGATTGTAAGTTTTACCACGATTACTGTATCGAAGTGGAAGAGGAAAAGGTTCTGCAGATGTTGGCCTGTGAACACCCACGAATCCCTGAAGAACTTCTGGAAAATCTGCTAAGCAAAAATGAATATAAAGACCTTTCTAAGCTTCTCAAGAAGAAGTGGGTAATTATATATGAGTCTGCTGACGATGGTCCTGATATATTGTGGTCCAATTCGAAAACTGCCTTGCTAGACGCTGCCAACGAAGCGGTTGCCAGTGCCTTGGCAGAAGGATATGTACTTACGTTTCGGTTTGCACTCAAAGATGGTAATGCAGTAAGCAATCACGCCGGCTTTTCGATGTCAGTAAGTTTTTAAACGGAGGATAAAATGGTAGCCATATTGATGATAGCTTTTGGAGATATCGAAGTCCCTTGCAGAATTTTCAAGGACATGCAGTCTGGGATAGACTTCTGTAATGAGTTGTTCAACAAAGCAGGCTGTGATCCGGTAGTAAGTGACGATTTGACCACCTATTTCTACAACTATGAACTCAAAGAAGGCGACGTTGTGTCAGATGAGCTGTTTGTTAGTTACTACTATGGCGCCAACGAATACATAGACACGTATTTCGTTCTCAAAGAGGTGGACTTCAATTCAAAGATAGTTAATTTTTCGGTGGACTAAAATGAAGACAGCGTCAATCGTAATATTGGTAATAACGGCAGCAATATTCATTTGCGCTGCTCTATTGGCATTTCAACAAACATATTGGGGGTGACATGAAATGAGACCAAATAAAGAGAAAATAAAAACTAAAAAACTGGACCGGGATATTGTGCAACTTTCAGTTGATCTTGGTATAAAACCTCATATAGCTGAAGAGATATACAATAATGCTATGGAGATGGACGCTACTTTCGACGAGTTATGTTCCCTCCTAAAGAGTAGATGGGTTGCTGTGACGCACATGATTGATGAAGACGGTATATCTGACTACTCCATAATGTCCTACAAAACCAAGCCCAAATTTTTGGAGTACTTGTCAGTACTAACCAGTTTTGCACTGTCCGAAAGACAAAAATTTAGCATCAGATTACTGCTGCATAACGGGGAACCTATCCCTATGGACGATATTAAGGCCGGCCTAAAACAAGCGAGCCGATATTCATAGAAAGGCAAAATGAGATACGAAAATAGACAGCTTCGTGGCTGAGGCAGTAAACAACTACCCGCTTTTATTTTACTATAACACTTATGAAGCTTCTAAACTTGCCGTGCTTCACCATGCCTTTTTGGTACTAGGTAACGGCATGGAGTGGGCTTATACTCAGGATAAGTCAAAAGGTGGGTATGTGGTTGATCCAAAATACACATATGACAAGACAAAGGATGAATACCACAGAAAGTTTGATCCTGACTACGGAACCATCGTTGTGAAACTGGATGAAAGACTATGGAAAGAAGATATCTATGCTCTGACGGGCCCGAGTGCCAGGGAAGAGATATTCGAGTCTGATGCGAAGCCTTATTTCAGCATGCCTCATGTAAGAAAAGAGGGCGAACATCCAAAACCGGAACACACACACTACATCTATAAAATAACCAGAGAGTCAAAAGTTAATCCGTATCCAAATTTCAGTAAAGAGTTTTCCAAATACTGGAACATCGAACCAGATATGATTCAGGACGACTGGCGGGCAGAAATGATTGCTCAATTGAAACATTGGCAAACATATTTTGACGATCCAGAAAGGTATAAGGAATATATCTATTACAAACATGTAAATGCGAAAAACATGAAGGATTGGATCGAATCGACTGGAAAAACCATCGAGGAGGTGCGTAGTCCTGATGGTTATGGGTTCAAGGACTTTAATGGTTCAAATTACGAAGCGCTAGCCGAATTTGCTAGGACAAGGGACATAATAAAAGCAAGGGATTTTATAAAAGAAACTTTACAAAGGATGGAGGGATAAGTGGATACATTTTGCAGGCTTTGTGGCCTCAGAGTAAATGAGGGTAAATTTATTGGGAATGTTTTTATGTGCAACAAGTGTTTAGACAGTATTGGCCTCGTTGAAAAGTGCGGGGTATGTAACCATCAACTACATGAAGTTGGTGTGATATTCAGAGGCCGGCTGTACCATCCTAATTGTCTAACATACGCTGAGAAAGTGTTTGTAGGCAGTGTACTCGAAGAGTACCCCAATATCGACGAAAAAATTCTTAGGAAGTTAGCCTCTATACACTCCGCAGAATGGATCGTGGAAAATCTTGCTTATAGAAAATGGGTATTCATCTGGACAAACACAGACGGTTTCCCGTGTGTGGGCCATTTCAAGAGCAAACCGAACATAACTGAACAAATTGCAAAAGTCGTCGGAATAGGTGGCACACCACTAGCAGTGGTATACAATGGCAAGCAAATTGCCGGGTCGGACGATATCAAAGTCACGACAAAGGTGTCTTTTCCAAAAGTAAAATAACCAAGGAGGCAAAAATGGTGGCTAATTCACGCACAAACAAAGTAATCTGTGGTAAATGCGGTAAGCCAATTAGCGGTGGTAGATTTCTTTCTGATGTCTTTATCTGCGATAAGTTAAAAACAGTAGCGTCTTTCTAGGAACTGTTATCATGAAGATATATACAGCACAGTATAGATACAACGGGCCAGACAGAATGGATATAACCGAAAGGGCAATAAATTTCCAGGAATGGTCCTTGCCCCTACGTGGGATATGGTAAATGAGTACAAAAAGACGAAAGATGCCTGGACGTACACCATGAAGTATTATGCTACCATAATCAAAAGGATATATTCCGAGCCGAACATGAACAAATCCGCTTTTGATAGCATAGTGATCGGGAAGGACAAAATCATGTTGGTGTGTTTTTGCCCAGCTGGAGAGTTTTGTCACAGGATTCTAGCAGCTCGTTTGCTGGAAAACATGGGCTACGGAACATACGTCGGTGAGATAACCACGTAGACCATCGTGGTCAACTATTTAAATGTTGGCCGAAAAATAAATTTGGAAGGAAATACAAAAAAATGGACAAAAGAAGAACCAATAATATTGCATGGCTCATTGTGATGGCTATATTACTGGTGGTATTTATGCTCAGTCTTGCCAGAATGGCCAGGGCAATTGACACTGAAGTAGCGGTCATGGCCACTGATCAGCATATCAACCAAGCGATAAAAGCCGTTAATGCGGATGAATCGGCCTCCGTGCTGGTGATAGCCTACATGAAGGGTATAAACCAATATGACAGAGAAACCATAGACGCCGCGGTCCTCAGTGCAAGCGCTGTTGAGAACAAAATCGGCTGTGATAGAGCTTCCGTCATGTATATCAATGAAGGCAGCAAGTTCCAGAGAAAGCATCCAGAACTGAAAGAGGCTGGTGTTTATTTACTGCTGAAATGAAGTGATTCCGATGACTAGTTAGCCAGAAAGAGAGGAACACAGATGGATAAGTATGCCATAACCAAAAAGAAAGACTACGTGCGCGACGAATGGGTAACGCTACAGTGTGGCGTTTGCGGGAATTGTTTCAAAGTACTTGCCGAGCTTTTTGAGCCGGGGCCGAGACAATGTCAGTACTGCTGGAGAGTGTTACTGGTCGAAGAAGAATGATGTACGATGTCGAATTGATAGATGACCCTGACAGAGGGAGTCCGATAAGGCGATTTGTATTTGCTGATGTAAGGACTCCGTCAGGGAATACTCTATGTGTAAGATGGCCGGCATACGGTAACACGCATTATCCAGCTGTGTTGGAGTTGCACCCATCCGGAAAAATAATTAACTATAAGGAAACAACCAAAATAGCCAGTATTATAAGGGGATTAGTGTGCCAAGAATACTAGAAATAATAACTTATCCAGCTGATATACTATCGGAAGAGACACAAGAAGTAACACCTGGCGAGCTAAAATCAGGCAAGTTTAATGAGCTCATAGCGGACATGATACACACTTGTGCCAGTAGTTATGGTCTTGGACTGTCTGCGAACCAGGTGGGGGTTAATAAAAGGATATTTGTATACAGGCCACCTGGTAATAGGGATAATGACCCTAATTACGGATTTACGCCGGTTATAAACCCCATTGTGAGGGAAAGATCCGGTAAGATGACCAGCAAGGGTGAGGGATGTCTTAGTATACCTGGCGTAAGGTTCAGAGTGCCCAGATATAAAAGAATCGTTGTTACCGCACACGATCCAGAAGGGTCAGTCTATACCATTACAACGAAGAGCAAAAATGTGGCAAAAATTATGCAACATGAAATTGACCACCTCGACGGAATTTCACTATACGATATCGGAAAGATAGAATCTTGATAAGAAAAGGTCAATACATATCTAATCCAAGACCCATGTGGGACGAGAAGGAACTGAAAGATACCAATGCAAGACGGCTTATGGTGCTTGGCACCAAGACAGCCGGTATGGTGGTCAGAGTGACTAGACTTGGTATAGAGATAAACGGATACTACTCTGGATTCAAGAGTTCCAAGAAGCATGCCAATATGCGCAAGTTTGCTTCGATAAGCTGGGAAGATATAGACAAAGCCAAGAAAGCTATCTTCAAGAAAAAGAAACGGAAGAAAACTGGCCCGGAAACTCCGGATGAAGTAGTCGACAAGGTGGATAAGAAATATCTTGAAAAGCTGCCGCAAGTAACCCTCAATGGGGCACTATATTACATTGATTTCGACCGGCAGTGCAGGATGCCAGTGAGTAATCCAACCAACATATTCAAGTTCAAGGAAGCTATAGGACATGATAGTAAAGATACATGATAATGATAAACTAAAATCGATAACCTGTGAATGTGGAACGTATGTCTACTGGATGGCCAAACTTCCTACAGAATGCACTCAATGTCATAAAGAATTACCGGACGCGTTTAAATTGTCTTTTTCACAGAAACACAGAGTAGCTTATTACAAAGAAGAGAATGTCAATGCTGAGGATAACTAGGCCAGATACATGCGACGGATGCCAAGTCATTGATCAAATATCCTGTGCGATCTGCAAAGCGAATGAAATAGTCAGATTTGAGTGTGGAACTTGTTCGTTTCCTAGCAACTATTTCGCCATGTATCCGCCTGTAAAATGTAGTGGTTGCGGACAGCAACTGCCAGATATGTTGGCAATAAACATAAGCATTAAGGAAAGAATAAAGTATTATGCTAAAACTTGAGACCTTTGAGTTAGCTAAATCGTCTGCTTGTCACAATGAGTGTACCAAGTATATAGGCGATCACTGTGGGCCATGTACTCTGAAGAACAAGACGCAGTTCGACTGCCATGAGTGTGAAGGAACTAATGTGTTCTATGGTACTAACTTGGTGAAGGACTACCAGTGGTGCGGGGCACAGTTCCATGACATGTGGCTGGTCGCATCAAGGCTAATGAACAGGATATTATACTATAACGAAGTATAACGTAGACCGCCCGTCTGAATTACCACACGCCGCGAGAACAGTGATATGAATAGATGGGCGGCAAAAAAGGACATTACAATGGATAAACAAGAACGTAGAAAGAGTCCAGTGCTCAGGTGTCCCGAAAGAGCTAAAGACAGAATAGCCAGCGCTTCGATGAAGTTACTAACCAAGAGATTACTAGCGGCCAAAGAGAGGGAGGAGCTTAAGAATGGGTTTTCTAAGCAAACTGATAGATAGGTTCAAGCGAAAAGACACGAAGGAGGAGCCTGCAAAGAAGGAACCTATTAAAAAGGAGTCAAAGCAAAAGCCGCGGCCAAAACCAAGGAACTTAATCCTGGTGTGTTACGGTGAGACAATAAAAGAGTACAGACCGAATGTACTTAAAAATGAGGTAAGCACCGACGACTATAACATATTCAGTATATTTTGTAAGCACAACGTCTATATATTTGGATACGGCAGTCTACTGTACACATTTGGTTGGAAGAATAGAGGTCTTAAGGAACTACCTAGAAGAGGTAGTCTTATAGAGTGTAAGTTGATGGGTTACGAACGTGGCCCGTTTGGCCTGAATCGTCTATATAACTTCTATGGTATTGTAAGAAACAAGGACAAATGGCTGAACGGTGTGCTGCTACACATCAAAAGCAGTGGTGAGTGGAAAGCTGTGATGTCGACAGAGGCGGTGGCCGGGTTGCAGTGGCATGACTTAGCCACGTATAGAGTGGTTGATGTAACCGAAGGAATAACTGGTGTGGAATTAGAACCAGGCGCAGTTGTGCATGCTGTATGTTGTAGGCCAGTTAACAAAATAGATTTCGTTCATACATATGTAAGGAAATGGTACTACGACGATGTTTATGCAGGCGTGTGGGCAGAAAGAACCGACAAGTTCCAAGACGAATTCCTTAAAACTGGGGGGTTCAAATCAGACGAAGAAGTAAGCACTTTTATAAAGCTCAAAAAAAAGCAATGTAATGCGAAGTAGCAGGTTCTATCAAACCGCGGTGCAAGTAGTAGGGTCTACCTCTGAAATAATACTGTTTTTCGCTGGTTATTTCCTAGGTAAGGACATGCTAGCAATTACCGCCATGCTATTACTTTTGAGAATAGCAAATAAGATAATAATATCGGAACTTATGTTCAAAAGACAGATAGCTGTCATAAGAGAGAACGTGGGGGGTGCCAAAAAATAGGATCAGCAACACATCTGTTAACCGCTAACAAGGAGAATTGACATGAAAAAGGCATTGATAGTTGTTGATATGATAAATGATTTCTGTGAACCTGAGGGCGCGATGGCTAGGTCTCTCGCCACCGGCATTGTTTATGCCAACAGTGTTGTGAACAACATCAAAGAGAGAATACATCAGCACAACGGGCCAGTGATTTGGTTATGTTGTGGCCATGAAAATGCTGGCATACAACCTAGCCGCTACCCTATTCACGCTGTAAAAAGCTCCTGGGGTGCTGAAGTGATAAGTAGCCTCAAAACGGATGCACAAGATCCTAACAGTATCGTAATACACAAGCCTGTTTGCTTTAATGCATTTTACAAAACAGGGCTTGGCTTCTTCCTGCATAAAATTCGTATTGACCGCGCAGAAGTGGCCGGCGTACGAGCAAGCGAAAGTGTGCTGGGTGTTGTGCACGGGCTAAGGACAAGGAATATCCCTACCAGCGTTCCAATAAATTGCGTAGCGGACCCAGACACCTCGGCAGAAAGATTCGCGTTGAAACAGATGAAAAAGTTATACGGAGTAAAGGTAATATAGAAGAATGTACACGTTGACGGCAATAGGGCCATGGTATTTGGAGACTGAATATAATAACGCTAACATGGCGTTCATAAACTCAATAAAAGGTAAGTCGCTTTTTACAGAAGATGTGTCTGACTGCAGGGAAGACATATGTGATGAGGTACGAGATTATGTAAACGGTGGTAATGACATCAGTAAAACCAATATAGCAATTGCTGCATCCGGAGATATCAAAAATGCAGTAAAAGTGTTACATATACTTGAAAAAATGGTGGGCTGGCCGCTTACTAAGGTATATAAAATAAGTACATATAAGAGGGGTTACTACGGTTACGATGGTGAAACTAATTACGAGGTAAAGGAGCGATTGAAACGGAGTTACTACGTGCATGGTTCAAGAAGATGGAGTAAATCCGCCTATATGTTGTCAATGTATCTACTTATACTCAAGTTAGTACCTAAAATACCCTTACTTACTGCTGACAATACATTTGAGTCGATCAGAAAGCATATAAAAGCCCACTACAATGAAGAATATGTTAATAACAGTGTAGATTACTGGCCTGTCATGGTTAAGGGTTATCCAAAGTTATTTAGAAACAAAAAGATGCAGTACTATTGGTCAAACGAGCGTCTTGCAGCTAGTTCGTATTCCGAGGGTTTGAATAGGTTAATCAAAGGTAGTACATCGTACGACGAAATTAAACCTATATTCAAAGACCTTGTCGCACAGTACAAGTTCAAGGGTTAATATGAATGCTATAGATATAATAGATTATACAATAGTAGTTAGTATATGTACCATTATGTACTCAATAGTCTTGATAGTGGTTAGGGCTAAAAAGATAGTGACACGCATAAATAAGGGAGAAGAGGCGTTTATGAATAGTCCCTACTTCAAGGAAAAGAAGAGAGAAGCGGAGAGGTTAGGCAGTGCAAATAAAAAAGGCTGATAAAGAGTATTCTGCAGACATAGAACTATCTGGTATATTATTTACTACTAGAGGCACTGCACCTACTAAATCAGCTGCTTTGGACAAAGTTTTGGAGTATGCCGCGTCTAAGTGGAAAAGACTCCCGGTAGAAATAACAATAACAATGAAAAAAACGGAGGCAAAAAATGTTTAAACACATCTCACCGTCAAAAATTAACCCAAGTAAAGAGGATGTTGGGCAGGCAAAGGACATATTGTCCGGGAAATACATCGTTAAGTACCTTCGGCATATACCAACGGTGGGTCTTGCTCGTTTACCCCATCCGCACGAAAACGGGCCGGAGTGGTACTACAAGAGGGTCATATGCTCCGGCGTACCTTACGGATGCATGATTGCGTTCCAGAAAGACGGTAAGTTGTTTGTTGGATGGTCCAAACGCATGGAGGATTCAAGACTTGTTGAAACCCATGAACTGCACGAAGCATTCAGAGACCTACTGAAAGAAGCCCAAAACACCGGAGAAGATTCAGAGGACTATGACACCAAGTTCAATACCTTCGTAAGCAACCTCACGGCGCTCATGACCAGGGCAGAAGCCAAGGACGTTGAAGTTTCCTTTTCCAAGAAGACCGGGAAATTGATGGCCGTTCTCAGAGGGCTAGAAGAAACCTTAGAGGTATCAGACAAAAGGATAACTTCTTCCGTTTCGAATATTGTTCCGGCCGAGGTATCGAGAGGATTAAGAAGCTTCATTCAGCAGGCAGAGAAGACCTTCGGCATGAAAGTATCAAATGTAAAAAATGTTTAGAAGTTTAAAAGCGGTTGCACGTGACAGCATACTTGACAGTTTCCCACCCCAATCAGTGTGGATAAAACCAAGCCCTGGTTGGGAGAACGCATCGGAGGAGTCGGTAAAGCCAGGAATAATTACCGCCGGAGAAACTGCGTTATTTTCGTGCTTCTTCACAACACACAAACAGCAATTTGAAGTGACTAATCTACTGAATTTGTCTAGCATCAAAGGTAAAAGAATAGTAGATGTCTTCCTGCTAGTGGCGTTGAGAGGAATAATGGATCTGGCTGATGGCATGAGAGCCAGGAAGCTAAAAGTTACTTGTAACTATCCGCAGATGGCTGATCACTTACTGGACAATGGGTTTTCTATAAGCGTTAGTAACCGTCCGGGCAGTGAGATAGTGGTGTGTGGAATAAGAAACAGACAAAGGAGCATATAGAAGTATGGAGAAAGTTGAAAAGAAAACGGATCTCATCAAAGAGGAAGATCTTACCAAAAACGACAAGAGACTCCTGAACGATATGGAAAAGCACAAGAAGGGTAAATACAAAAAGTTTTTCAACATGCTACTCACCTGGACTGTGGCAATAGCCTGTTTATTTGTCGGCGGTTTTCTTGCTGCGAAAGCATATTCAATGTATTTGGAATCCCAAGGCCGGCTCAGGATGGTGGAAGACCTAAAAAAGACTGTCACGGCATTGAATTCTGAGAAACGTGAGCTTAAAGAGAGGCTCGCCATGGTCAAGACGAGAGAAGGGTTGGCCCGCCGCGACCTTGAAGCTTACATACTGAAGAAGTATCCAACGGTGCCTAAAGTTCTGGCCAAAGAAATAGCCATCCAGACTGCCCAACTAACAAAGGAATACAGCGTTCCATTTCCGTTGATCGTTGGCATCATGGAAGTCGAGTCTGGATTCAAGCCCTGGCTAGTAAGCAAAGTTGGTGCTCGCGGACTTTTGCAAGTAATGCCGGAATGGGTAAAGAAAGGTAAGAACGGTAAAAACAAACTGGATATGGACATAGACAAGAATGATTTGCATGATGTCGAGGCAAACTTGACAGCAGGTATAAAAGTGTTTAAGATCCATCTTAAAGAGAACCATAACAATATTAACAAAGCATTGTATTATTACGTCGGCAGAGACAAGAAATATGCCGGTATGGTATTCAGCGCCATGGGTAAGTTTGTAACGTTTCGGTCTACGCTAGACACCACGTTGAATGACGAAGAGAAAGAAGAGGATGAAGCCAAGGCGCCGGAAGCGAAAGAGCCCATAAAGATATTGCCTCCGGTCGGTTGTGAGAAAAGAACCGACCACTACTGTTAGAAACACCTAAACTTGTCCTGGGTAGTTCTACGCCCAGGACAACCCTACCACTGGACAATAGCATGTTACTGCAAGAATACATAGACTGTTTCAAAGATTCATTCGAAGCCGAGAAATATCTTAAAAGTAAATTAGGTTTCGAACTATTCCTTGAGTTCATAGACACTAACTA
>JASFHE010000032.1:0-20193 GCA_050123415.1 Desulfobacteraceae bacterium
TCAGCTGATAGAGTAAATTTGTGAACGTAATCGTGAAAAAGAGATAGCTCAGGCCACCTATATTCTTTTTTTTGACTTGAAATTTAAAATCTAGAGGCCTGCCATGATTCAATGTCGGATTTTGGGACCGGGAAAATCTTGAATAAAAATATCTTCAGGGATATAGTGCGATAAACGAAGTTTGTTTCTATCTCAGGCACATTTTTTTAAAGGGGAGGAGATAAAATTTGCAAAAGTCAGAAAAAATAAATTCAAAAGTCATTGGACAGACCCTCTGGAACCTCCTCCTTATTACCACAGGAAGCATCCTTGGAGCCATAGCGGTAAAATCTATACTCGCACCGCTGGAATTTTTCGGGACCGGGTTCACAGGTATTGCCCTTATAATCAGCTACCTTGTTCCATCAGTACCCATTTCGGCTATATACTTTATTATTAACATACCAGTCTATATCCTTGGATGGAAGTTTGTTGGCCGCGGGTTTTTCTTCTACAGTATCATAGCAATGGTTCTCTTCTCCATTGCGCTTCAATTTATTAATTTTCAGATAACAATACAGGACAAAATCCTGGGGGCCATACTGGCAGGCATTACCATGGGTACAGCCGCAGGGCTTACCCTCAAATCCCAGGGCTCCGGCGGAGGGCTTGATATCCTGTCTGTAATATTTTTACGAATTTTTTCCGTCAGCCTTGGCACGACCATACTGGCATTCAATACAGCTATACTGTTAGCAGGAGCCATTCTCTTCTCCCTTGAAAGGGCCCTCTACACTCTCATTTTTATATTCATCACCTCAAATATAGTAAACCTGGTAGTTAACGGGCTGAGTCAGCGCAGGACCGCATTGATCATATCATCCCGCTGGGAAGAAATCTCCAAAGCAATCATGGAGGAAATCGACCGGGGAGTAACGATCCTCACCGGGCGGGGTGCCTATTCCAACCAGGAGCAAAATGTTTTGTACACAATCATAACCTACAGAGAGCTTCCACAGATAAAAAAGGTAGTCCGGGAAATTGACCCTGATGCGATTGTGGTAGTAAACGAAACACTTGAGGTTATGGGGTATAGAATAGGCAATCAGCCGCACTGGTAATGGGCAGTTTTCATTCTTTTTTACTTTTAGCCATCTTTGCCTTTAAATAGGCAATTATATGACGTCGGCCTTCATATGAAAGACTCTCAATTCTTTCAATAATGTCATTCACTGACTCCAGCTCCAGGTCGCAGGTTTTATCGTCTTTTTCCACAGAGGAATCAGTCTTGTTATCTTTTTTCATATGACTCCCCTCTTCTGAAGCAGGATATTCCGTACGAAGCAATAGACATAATGAATTATAAAAATCATTATTTCTATATCAAACCTGATTTTATTTTGAGGAGCAGTTCCAGACCTGCACCACTGGTCAACAGGCGCTGTTTTTTGTTGTTTAATAATTTTTGAGTCCAGTCTACAAACCCCATATCTACAATATGAATTTCCTGTTCACCATGTTTTACAGATATCTTTATTCGGACGGTTTGGTAATAATCATCTGTATTATCAGATTCATCCTTAACAATCTTTACCCCATCCAAAATGCTTTCAATGCTATTTATTAATTTTGATTCAAAAACATCGTTATCAATTTTCCGGTGGATCTTTAAAATCAAATCATTGGAAAAATCCTGTTGGAGACGCTCATAATAAAATCGCAGATGATGAATAATATTTTCAAGTTCAAACTCAAAACCTCCTCTGTCATACCCTCCTGTAACCATGTTGAAAACACCGAAATGGGCAGTAAATGCAGGATTTGAAAAATATTGTGCCCTGGTATTACGATTGCTGGTGCAATACCTGATATTCCGCTTTGATCGATCTATTTTAAAATCACCTGCAACCTGCAATGCCAGCACATTAGTGGCATCAGACAGTACCTCTGTACTACGCGTGGCACTCACAATGTTATTTTGATCAACCCGGGCGGCAACAGAACAGGTTCCAAGCAGTGCAAGGGGAGATAATTGAATAGGCAGAAACCCGATTTCCTTTGCATATTTTAGCCATTCAATTTCAAATTCATGAAATGTAACAGCATCAATTTCTGAAGGAGTTACAAAGCGACTATTCTCATATTGTTTAAGAACATCCGATGGTGTAAGGCTTTGACATTGTTTTCTGAATAACTCCATGTAAAAGGAGTTAAGGTCGGAATTGGATAAACCCGAAACCAGCCTGTCAATAAGACCAGGAGTATTTAATTTGTTTTCGATTCTGTCTGTGATTTTCTTCATGGTTTACTCATATTTATTTTAGCAATCTTTATTTTCAGGTAGACAATTATATGACTTCGGCCTTCATATTAAAGTCCTCCCATTCTCTCAATAAAATCATTTACTGCCTCAAGCTCCAAGTCATATGCTTTTTTGATATTCTCCACAGTGGAATCAGACTCGAATTTTTTTCATTAAACTCCTTTTTAAAATACAAAAAATACTAAGGTATGTTATTTAATAAAATCCCAAGGCTTTTTCCCAGTAATATCTTTCATAATTCTCTAGTCTTAGATAAAAATATCATTAACCCGCTAAACAGCATGATATATCCCCATACAGCACTTAACCTATTTATAATCAATCTCAAGCTTCTTTATTTTATCGATTACCTCCTGAACTGTCTCATTTAACTCTTCTCCCATTTTTCGGTATTCGTTAGGATATTCATCCTGCATAAAAAACATCAAGGCATAATATACAGGTTTATATCTGTCTTTAAATTCAAAGGGATTTTCATCGAATATTTTTAGTGTCAGACGGTACTGCTTTCTAGAAATTAAAAACAATATATAGAAGACAATACCATCATTCATCTTTTCAATTACGTTTAGATCCTCAAGAAATTCCTTTGCAATTGTATGTGATAATTCAATCTGATCATTCCATAATAATACTGTTGCATAGGTATGGGTATTATATATATTATTCTCAATTTTATATGCACTAGAAGCGTACTTCATTGCCATCTCCTTATTTATTTTCTTCTGAAAATATAACCATGCGAGATTATTCATGGCACCCGCATTATCTTTTTCTATGGCCATCAAGTAGTACTTCTCTGCCTTTTTAAAATCCTTGAATTCCGTTTTATATAACAGTGCGAGATTATTCATGGCACCTGCATTATCTTTATCTATGGCCATCAAGTAGTACTTCTCTGCCTTTTTAAAATCCTTGAATTCCGTTTTATATAACAGTGCTAGATTATACATGGCATCCGCATCATCTTTATCTATTGCCATCAGGTAGTATTTCTCTGCCTTTTTTAAGTCCTTGAACCCCGTTTGATATAGGAAAGCGAGACTAAACATGGCACCCGCATGATCTTTATCTATGGCCATCAAATAGTACTTCTCTGCCTTTTTTAAATCCTTGAATTCCGTTTTATATAGCAATGCTAGATTATACATGGCATCCGCATCATCTTTATCTATTGCCATCAGGTAGTATTTCTCTGCCTTTTTTAAATCCTTGAATTCCGTTTGATATAACAGTGCTAGATTAAGCATGGCACCCGCATGATCTTTATCTATGGCCATCAAATAGTATTTCTCTGCCTTTTTTAAGTCCTTGAATTCCGTTTGATATAACAATGCTAGATTATACATAGCACCCGTGTAATCTTTATCTATAGCCTTTAATAGGTGCTCTTTTGCACGTTCTTTATCTCTTTTAATATACAGCACACCAAGCGCATTAAAATCTTCCGAATCTTTAACCTTTATTTTTTCTAGGTTTTTTATGGCAGTATCCAGATCATTTGAGTCAATTGCTTTTCTGACATCATTTGTTATCTCCAAATCTGACCTTGTTAAATAATTCATTAGATCAGAATTGTGCTTCTTAAAATAATCTCTTGTTTCGGAAATCAACTGATGTTGCGTTTCCTTGGAAAGAGGGGTACGTATCAGGGCTTCGGTCATAAAGAGGGCATGGCTTTCATTTATTTCTCCAGATTGAATTGCTTTCAGATGTTTATGTGCCTTGATCTCAAGTTCTTTTTCATCACACCAATTCTGAAGAAATTCAACAAAAAACCTTACTCTTCTCTCATCCCATTTTCTTCCAAGGCGCATAAGGTACCAGATATTAAAAAATCTCTCAGTGATTCTATACATAAAATTTTTAGTACTTGTTTGCACTTTTTCAATGATATAAAATTTTTCAAGCCTTTTTAATTGAGAGGATACTGTCTTACTCGGTAGTTTTACTTTTTCAGCTATTTCCTTTGTACTGACGGCATCCCACTTTAATGCGATATAATCAACGATTTCCTGCTGCTGAGGTGCCAGCTTATCCATCCTGTGCTTATAGAGCGGTGTTACAATATCAAGTATCTTTTCAAGGTCCTTGAATGCCTGTCCATTCGTATCATCCACAAAAATTTCAAAAAGAATTATTATTGTTCTAATCACTCCGCCTGTAATGCGACGAAGAGCTTCAACTCTGCCAGGTTGCTTGATTACAATATCCTTAATTCTATCTCTTTTATAATGTTCCCCCAGCTTGAGCAGTAGTGTATTTATTTCTTCGGTGTTCAAACCCTTAAGTTGTGGCATTTTAAAAAACTGATAAAAAGGCTTTCCATAATCATAATGGAACTCCAGACCTACTGACGATGCACCTATTATACGAAGTTCAGAAGATTCAATAAAGATTTCACGCAGTCTGTGATGCTCCTGTTTTGTAAATTTATCCAGCATCTCATCAATATTATCTATAAACACAATAAGCTTCTTCTTGTTCTGTCGCATTTTTTCTTCAAGGAGAGAAAAACATTTTGATTCATAGTCATCATCAAATTCGATCTGCTCTATTTCATGAACAAGTCCATTGAATGTTTTTGTCTCTTCAAGATATTCAGCTATTGTTTCCCATAATTTGAATAAACGACTTATATTGTACTGCTCCTCATTGAAAACTACCGGAATGATACTTTTACTAAGATCTTTATCCCTTTCAATTTCATAAGCAATACGAAGAAGTAAGGTCGTTTTACCCTGACCACGTACACCTTGAATAATATAATGCTGTTCAGGAAATTTCATCTCTGCGTTTTTTATGTCATTAAAAATATCCTGGAATATCTCGGTTCTAACTACAAAGTTTGAGATCAGTTCTTCTGCTGTCTGATTCGCAGGATTATAAATTTTGGGAAAATCAATTTGCGACATTTTTCCTCCACCACAACCTTAATATTGGAGAGTTAAAACGGTACACCCGGTTATCATCATTATTGTTTATGTGCCCGTCATATACAAGTGATCCTACTAATTCTTTATTGATTTCTTCCAGTTCATACTTGACAGCTAAATTAAATATCTCATTGGAATCAATAGTATTGTTTTCTGAAAGAATGTTTAGAAGTTCTTTGACAAAACTGTACTCCTTTTTTTTATAAGAAATTCGAAGACGGGCATGCCAATGCTCAAAATGTTGTCTCTGTTCGATCATCTCTTCAAATGAACGATTCATCATTTCGACAGTAATAATATCACTGGATTCTGTGCGTGAAATATTTACCAGTTCCTGAATAACCAACTGGATATAAAAGGGAATTAACCATTCAATCTTAGTAAGAATATTTTCAATCAGCTGTTCTGGAATATTTAATGATGTATTTTCCAGAAGAAGGTCGATCATTTTTTTAGCTTCTTTATCGATAAGTGGTGGGATTTTGAGTCTTGAGAGGTCATTTATTGATTTGACTTCATTCAACTTTGTTACGATATTTTCAAGACCTATAGAGCCAGTGTAAATAAATTGTATATTTTGAGTTAGTTCTTTATCCTGTCTCAATTCGCGATTGCTTTGTAAGAAATGCTTACCAGCAGCTTCACCCTCAGATTCGATTATATTTTCCAACGTCTCAGGGAATTCGTCAATCATGATAATAAGCTTTTTATTCTCAGGTGATATTGAACCTAATATTCTTTTAAGAATTTCCAAATAATTATGTTCTTCCTGGCTTCCAAACTCAACCCCATCAGCTCCAACTTTTTTAATGTTAGGCTTATGCTTCTCAAGGAAAGTCAGGATTTTTTGTATTTTTTTTATAAAGTCTGTTTTTAAGACTTTATTCAAAACTCTCCGGAAAAACTCATTTTCGTTGTTAACTGATTCTGTAATCAGGTAAAGAAAGTGATAATCATCCCTGGCATTATCTAAAAGGTAATACATTAATGAAGTTTTCCCTACTCTTCTCGGTGCAGCTATCAAAATACTATTTCCGGAACTAATATAATCCCATGCTCTCTCAATCAGTATTTCTCTGAAAAAATAATCATCCCCTCTTACCGGATTACCTGTTTGTAAACGCATAATCACTCCTTTTGACAACAGAATTGCAGTTAATTTATATGACTTCAAATCTGTTGTCAAGTAATATTCTCTCTTTTTGTATTTTCGAAATATGCAGAAGCAAGCAATTCAATCGAATTTATTAATTATTTTAAATAGATAAAGGTTTTTAATATCGAGAGAAGGCATGTGAATATATATGATTGAAGATAATGAGGCTACTAATTTTCACCTTTTAACTTTATTTGTCAAAAATTTTGTTGTCATTTTATTTAACAAAATAAATGTTGTCAGATCATTTAAACAAAAAATAATGCTGCTTCAAGGATAACAAATGAAATGGGTGTAATCTATAACCACATATCTTATTATAAAAGGATAAGTTAACTGAGTTCTCCGATTTTATTCACACAATCCTGTGACCCCATAATTAAAATGGAATCGCTGAATTTGAAATGATAATCCGGTTTTGGAGTTATGACGTGCTGTTTTTCATTGTTTTCAGCATTGAAATTCTGTTTGATCAGGATAACTTCTGTTCCAAATCGACTGCGCAGATCCAGCTCCTGCAGTGTCTTGCCTACAAAGGCCCCCGGGACTTCTATCTCGCAAAGGACCTGCCCGTCCATGAGTTCAACACGTTTGAACCTGCCCATTGAACTGATGTATCCGGACACCGAGGTTACCATGTCCCGCTTCAGCATCTCTTTGTTATAGGCATCGATTACATCGTCCTTTGCCACCGTGCCGAGGAGCTTTGTTCCATTCTCACTCTCGATTACCGGGAGTTCATCTATGTTCAATTCTCCGAATGCCTTCATTACTATATCCAGTGTATCAGTCGGGGTGAAGGTCTGCCGGACCGATGTCATCAAATCATATGCAACCAGGATGGAACCCAGGGCATCGGATTCATAGATCAGCCTGCGAATATCATGGATAGATATCACACCGACCAGCCGATTTAGATCGTTGACCACAAAAAAGTTTGAATGCGGGCTGCTGACTGTCAGATCCATTAATTTTCGCAGCGGCGTGTCTTCACTTACCTGCTCGAAATCCGTTTTCATCACTCTTGAAACCTGCAACGAATGCAGTACATTCACCTCCCGGCCCTGAAAGAGGTTTACTCCCCGGCGAGACAGTTTGAGTGTATAGATGGAATCTTTTTTCAGACGGGTGGTAATCATAACGCTGATGATGCAGGTAATCATCAGGGGCAAGATGATACGATAATCATTGGTCAGCTCAAAAACAATAAGGATCGATGTAATAGGCGCATGCATGGCGCCTGAAGCCACCGCACCCATTCCAACCAGTGCATAGGCCCCCGGGGATGCCGTGAGTGTCGGGGCCAGTTCATGAACAATGGACCCGACAAAACCGCCAAGGGATGCTCCCAGAAACAGGGACGGCGCAAAGATTCCACCGGACCCGCCGGAGCCGATCGTAATCGAGGTTGCTATCACTTTCAACACGACCAGAAACAGCATAAAATAACCGAGCATCTTGCCGGTTAAGGCAAGGCTGATGGTGTCGTAGCCAACACCGAATATATGGGGAAACATAATACCAATCCCGCCGATCATCAGCCCACCCAATACAGGCTTTAGCAATGCCGGGATGCGGATTTTTTCGAACAGGTCTTCGGTCTTATACAAAACTTTGATAAAACCCAGGGCAACAAATGCGGACAGGACCCCCAGCATTAGATAGGGAATCATTTCAAAAACACTTACCAGTTCATATTCAGGAATCGTAAAGGCTGAAAAATCGCCCAGAAAGTGACGCGATACAACTGTTGCAGCTACCGATGAAACTACAATGGGACTGAATTGAGAAATGCCAAAATCGCTGAGAATGACTTCCATGGCAAACAGGGCGCCGGCGATGGGCGCATTAAAGGTTGCCGCGATTCCGGCTGCTGTCCCGCAGGCCACAAATGTTCGTAAGGACGACCCTGTCACCTTGAGGACCTGTCCCACGGTAGAGCCGATGGCTGAACCGATTTGCACAATCGGCCCTTCACGTCCGACCGAACCCCCGGAACCAATTGATACTGCCGAGGCCACTACTTTGGCAATCATCACGCGCGGCCTGATAGCGCCGCCCCGCAGTACGATTGATTCCATGACTTCGGGAACACCATGTCCCTTAGCCTCACGGGCAAAATAAAACACGATCGGCCCGACGATCAGACCGCCTGCCGCAGGTGCGAAAAGCTTTATATACCAGGGTAGTTGCAGAGCATAGTCGAGTGTGTATTGCCAGGTTCCGAAAAAAACGCCTTCAAAAAAGCGAATGGCAAAGCGGAAAAAGATTGCGCCGAAACCACCCAGCAAGCCTATCACCACCGCAACAACTACCATGAAGGTATGTTCTGTCATGCGCATTCGTTGCAGTTGCCGGACGATCAATCGCTGCCAGCGCATCATTATTGAAGATCGTGTAAATCTGGTCATTTCAACTGAGTATCGGTTTAAGGTTTTTCAAAAGCGTAAAATATATAAACATTAAGTATGAATCAAAACCAGGTGAATCAATTATAAGTCTGTTTGTCCAAAAAAAGAATTGAGAATATAGCATAAAATTATAACTATAGATTATTGTATATTTATTATACCTGTTTTGGATTAATATCAAGCCGGCACAAGAGAAAACATGAAGGCATCAAGGATTCTCCCATGTACAACCAAACGATGCCTCAACAAACCTTCACGGAGCGCCCCGGCTTTTTCTGCTACGCGTTGACTCGGTAAATTACCTTCTGCCACAACAATCTCTATTCTGTTAAGATTCAGAGTGTTAAAACCGAATTTTGAAAGCATTGGTACTGCGGCAGTTGCTGTACCCTGACAAGTCCTGCCTGTCCGAACCCAGTATCCTAGATTCGCAAACTTTACTTCTGCATTAATATTGTTTAAGCCGCAAATACCCAGAAGGATTTCGCTGCTTTTATCAAGTATCACGAAATCATATTCTTTCCCCTTATTCCAGGCATCCTCACGGGCTTCACACCATGTTTTACTTTCTTTTATGGAATAATCCTTAGTACACCATGGCATCCATGGAGATAACTCTGCGATGGACTCAGTTACTGCTTCATAAATCGTTTCTGCATCAGAAGGGCGAACACGTCTTAATTTTATCTTTTCATTTTCAATTATCGGATCATCTACCATATTGCTTCATACCTAATCCGCAATTTTGAGAAAATCGCCATAAACCCAGCCCTGTGTTACAGCACTCACTTTGCACCATTTATCAGATCTCTCTAAAATTTTCACTATAGTCCCTTGCGGCAACGGGTTTCCTGCAAGCTTATGTTCTTCGATTTTGTAGGTCATGGGCTCCTCCTTAACCTACGGCACTGTTTTGCGTTGAGTCCGGTCTTTGTGCGCCGCCGCTTTGAATACGGTTTTGAAAAAAAGGCATCACGTTCCGCATGGCCCGCTCTCCGAACAGGAAACCCAGAACGAGGAAATTGATTACCCAGAACGCAGATTGCAGATCCAGACTATTAGCTGCATTCTGGGTTGTTGAACCGGTTAATGGCCACTGACCCGAAAAGACCATGAAGTCCATGATAAGTACGGCGAAGCCCCAAATAGGTCTCTGGGCGCCTCTTAAAAACAGTATAATCCGGCCGGGCCAGCCAGCCTTGTTCAGGTCAGATGCCGTACCCTCCAGTAATAAAATGTGTATGCTGTAAAATAGGTAAAAAAATTCGGCACCAGGCAGTAGCTGACTTTTTTACAGACTCCAGTAAAAACAAGAGTTAAGTAAACAAAAAAATCCGGGTTAAAAGGGAACTGATAAATTTAATAAAAGATTTTGCCTGCAATTCAATACTTATACTTATTTTGATGTATTTTCAATACAGATTATGCCGATTAATATCAAAGGAATCCGGGAGTGCGTTTTTCGATAAAAAAGGGGCAACCGAATGAAAATTCGATTGCCCCTGTGTTTATATATTACTGGTTAATTTTTCTTTTTGGTGCTCCGAACGGATTGGCTTTTCTTTCAGGGGGATCCGCCAGAAAGGATTTCTTGGCTATTACCTCCTGCAGGTGACAGAAATTCCACTCCGGGTCTTCGGGTGTCCATGTACCGTTCTGATAGTTGGTACAACTGTCGGGCTTTTTAAGAGGATATTCTTCTATCGGATCATCAACCAGGTTATAAAATACACAATTGTCTGTTTCCGCTTTATTATCGCAGATAACCTTGTATGTTTTATTACGTGCACCTACCTCCATTAGGTTTTGCTTTACGGGATTTATTGTTTCCGAAAGCAGATAACCTTTATTGGGATCACGCAGACCGCTGGCTCCTTTGAAAAGAACCGGGGCAAGGGAAACCGAATCGAGTTCTTCCATTCCATCGCCTTTTTTATTGGGGACCGTTTTGGGTATATCAAGACCTGCCAAATCCAGGATGGTAGAGAACAGATCCGTAGTATGGACCCACTCATCACTCCGGGAACCCGGTTTGATACCCGGTCCGCGGATAGCCATGGAAACACGTACACCGCTTTCATAGGCCGTACCCTTGCTACGCCCCTGCTTGGTAATATACATGTTGTCTATAAACTCACGTTTGGGGCCGAACATCCAGGTACCGTTGTCTCCCATGTAGATAACGTAAGTGTTGGAGTCCAGCCTGTCGACTGTTTCGAGCAGTTTGCCTATCATGGTATCCATTGTGTTGGTCATCGCCCGCATGAGAGTTTCTGATGAGCAGGAACCTACATTCGCCGAGCCGAATTCACCGTCAGGTCCCATACATGCTTCCACCTCTTTAAGGGTTTTTTCGTCCATGGTGTCCTTATTAGGAATTACCATAGGGTTGGGCAACTGTTTCCCGGTGATATGGGATAGGTTGAACGCGAACCAGACGAACCAAGGTTTGTCAGGATTCTTTTTTTCCTGTTCGGTGATCCAGTTGATGGCATTTGATGTTTTTACTACCGGTGCGAAGGTCGTAGGCGCGACACCGGGCAGTGATCTTACAGGCGGTTTTTCGGTACGGAACTCGCCGGGAGGAGTAGTGTCATCCTGGATATGGTATTCATAATCAAAGTATGTCTGGACACCGCCGCTGAGATTTCCCAGATAGAGATCAAAACCGGCCTCCTTGGGCATCATGCCGGTGTATCGACCCAATCCCGCAATGTGCCATTTTCCGAACACTGCTGTGCTGTAGCCGCCCTTTTCCTTCAGGTCTCTGACAAAGGAGTGATGGGTTTTTGACAGCGCACCCAGATAATCAAGCACTCCTGTTTTGGCTGAATAAAGTCCGGTCAGAAGGGATGTTCTTGTTGGAGAACAAAAAGGTTGAGCCCATGTCTGGGAGAATCTCATACCCGACCGGGCAAGGGTGTCGAGCACGGGAACAGAGGCCGGGCGTCCATCGATCTCTTTGTATTTTGGATGATTATGCCCCGAAGGTCCGTACTGTTTTGTAAGGTTGTCAATAATACCCGGATACATGTCGGTCGTTACATCTATCCCGATATCATCTCCGATGATCAGCAGGATGTTTGGATTTTTGGAAGGACCCTCCGGTTTTTTTTGCGTGCACCCTGCTCCCAATATAAGTACAGTCAGTACTGCAAACCCAATCAATGCTTTTAAAACGGTTTTATCAGTCACAATTTCATTCCCCTTCTCCCCCCGCTTCGTTATTCTTCAATACAAAAACACATTTACATTAATTCTTTTACTTTAAAATTACAGCCAGCGGTTTAAAAGAATAAAAAAGGTAACTTTTTCAAATCTTTGACTGAAATTCTTTTTTTAAGAATTCGCAGGGCATAATATAGGCGGGATAGCCTCGAGAGTCAAGGATATGATAGACGAAGCGGAGACCGGCATAATCATTAAGTGACTAAAAGAGAATCAATCCTTAAATAATTAAATAACTTATGCATATAATATATAATTAATATCTTTTTATTATTTTTCCAGAATAGCTATTGTCTCGGCGATCTCCTGTCTTGAAACACTCTTCCTTAATTCTTCCATCTTCGTCATGACCTCGGCGAAACGCACACCTTCCGCCGCGCTTATCCACTCAAGCTGAAGCCTTTCCGGCCTGATGCCTTCCTTTTCCATCTTCTTGCGGACTTTTTCAACACGCTTTTCGGTCCAGTGGTTGGCGTCTATATAGTGGCAGTCGCCGATGTGGCATCCGCTTACAAGAATTACCGGTGCGCCCTTCTTAAAGCCATGCCAGATAAAACTGTCATCCACCCTGCCGGAACACATGGTACGTATAAGCCTTGCGTTCGGGGGATACTGGAGCCTTGACACACCTGCATAATCTGCACCGGCATATGAACACCAGTTGCAGGCAAAGGTGAGGATTTTATCTTCAGGCCTTTCTTCCAGCATGGCATCTATCTGGCCGACGATCTGCCCGTCCGTAAAATGGTGCATTGTAATGGCTCCAAACGGGCACTCTGCCGCGCATGTACCGCATCCTGAACATGCGGCGGTCGCCACATGGGCCGGCAGCTTTTTCTTTTTATCCACAGTTATGGCGTTATATGGGCAGACCTCTGCGCATATACCGCAGGATTTACACAGGTCAGGATCAACCTCGGATGTAATTGCCTCTGCCTCGATTTCGCTCTTCTGCATAAGGCGTATTGCCCGTGCTGCTGCCGCAGATGCCTGTGTAACACTTTCCTTAATGTCCTTCGGTCCTTCGGCGCAGCCTGCATAAAAGACTCCCCTTGTCGCAGCATCAACCGGCTGAAGTTTGGGATGTGCCTCAAGATAAAAACCGTCTGATGTAAGCTGAAGACCAAGCATCTCCTGGAGTCTCTGTGTTCCGGGAGCTGGTTCCATACCTGTTGCGAGCACCAGCATATCCAGCTCATGGTATTCAAGGGTTCCGGTTGCAGTATTTTCGACTGCTACCATCAAGGTCCCGTCGGGCATCTCTTCTACATTTCCCGGAAGGCCCCGGATATATTGTGTCCCGGTGCGGCGGCTCCTGGTATAAAGATCTTCAAAACCTTTACCAAAGGCCCTTATATCAATATAAAAGACCTTAACATCCATATCAGGATAATGTTCTTTTAATACCAGCGTACTTTTAATGGTATTCATACAGCAGATATTTGAACAGTATGATTTGCCGCGCCTTGCGGAACGTGAACCAACACACTGAATAAAACCGATTGATTCTGGTTTTTTGCGGTCAGTGGGTCTTAAGAGGTTTCCCTGCGTAGGGCCCCCGGCGTTTACCAGCCTTTCAAACTCCCGGCTTGTAAGGACATTTTCAAACCTTGTATATCCATACTCATCCAGCGCTGTGGGATCGTAAGGCTCAAGACCTGTTGCAACAATAATAGTCCCTACACGTTCGGTTATAGTCTCGTCGGACATATGGAAATCTATACATTTTTTCTCACATGCCTCATAACACTTGTTGCAGACTGTAGGGTTGTTTCCAAGGCACTCATTCGGGTTAAGCACATAGGCGGACGGAACTGCCTGCGGAAAAGGAGAATATATGGCCTTTCTTGACGAAAGTCCCATATTAAACTCATCGGGCCGTACTACAGGGCAGACTTTTGAGCAGTCTCCGCAGGCGGTGCATTCCTTTTCATCAACATAGCGGGCCTTTTTGACAATCTTAACATCAAAGTTGCCAACGTAGCCCTTAACATCTGCAACTTCACTCAGCGTGTGTATTGTTATATTGGGATGCCGACCGGCATCTGTCATTTTAGGGCCGAGTATTCAAATGGAACAGTCCATCGTGGGAAAAGTCTTGTCCAGCTGGGCCATTAAGCCCCCTATGGACGGCTGTTTTTCCACCAGGACCACCTCCATTCCGTTATCCGCCAGATCCAGGGCGGTTTGTATGCCTGCGGCCCCTCCGCCGATAACCATTGCCCTCTGGGTCATGGGCAGTTTATCTTCGGTAAGCGCCTCATTTTTTGCCACCCGGGATACAGCCATTTTTACAAGATCATAGGCCTTGTCTGTTGCTGCTTCTTTTTCATTCATGTGCACCCAGCTGCACTGTTCACGCAGGTTTGCCATTTCTAGCAGGTAAGGATTAAGTCCTGCGTCCTGCAGCATCTGGCGGAACGTAGGCTCATGAAGCCTGGGAGAACATGATGCGACAACAATCCTGTTGAGATCGTTTTCTGCTATATCCGTTCTTATTTCTTTTTGACCCGGCTCACTGCATGCATAGCCGATGCCCTTTGAGATACATACATTGGGCAGATTGCTTGCTTTTTCTGCAACCCCGTCACAATCAACACTCTGTGCAATGTTCAAACCGCAGTGGCAGACGTAAACCCCGACCCGGATTTCTCCGGACGGTTTATCCGCTGAGTGCCCATTGACCTGTTTTGTTTTTGTCATACTCATTTTTGTTTCCTGTTAATAATCTTTTTTTATAAAATAATTTATTCCCAATAGATTGTTTTTGCCATAGCAGTGGTCAGATCCATCACCTCCATCTTTAATTCATCTCCCCTCAAGGCATCCTCCATAGCGCAGCGAAGGTGGATCTGGCATTTCGGACATACAGTAATAAGCGTTTCGCTTCCTGTTTCCTTTGCCTGTTTCAGCCTCTGAACCTGCATTGCCTTGCTGAAACTGTCACATCCTGTCCAGGCGCTGTTGCCGCAGCAGTTTGATATTGACGGGGGCATTTCACCGGAGTTCTCCTCTGCAAAGTTGTTTATCAGTTTACGCGGCAGTTCCCCGTCCCCGTTAAACCGGCTCTGACGGCATGAATCCTGAAATGTCACCTTTGCGTCCATCTGCTTGAATCCCACAGCGCCTTTCCCGATTTCCTTTTCCAGAAAATCATGTATATGGGTTATTTTTACAGGGATTTCGATTCCAAATTTTGCGTATTCATTCTTAAGTGTATGAAAACATTCAGGACACGCGGTTATTACCTCTTCGACTCCTGATTCTTCAATTGCCTTTGCATTCAAGCGGGCAAGCTTTATAAAGTTGTCCCGGTCTCCGGACCATAAAAGGTCATGTCCGCAGCATTTTTCATCATCCAGTACCATTGGCTCTATATCAAAGAAGTTTAAAAGACGAATACTGTCCCTTAAAATCCTTCTGGTTTTGGTCTTTAAGAATTCCCCGAAAAAAAGATCAAAGTAGACCGCACATCCTCCAAAAAACAGGATATTGCTGTCTTTACTGGTTTTGATCCTGTCCGGAAGATATGTCCATCTCTGGGGTTTAAGCTTTTCGGAGGTCATTGCTCTCATCATGCTCTGGAAAAATCCGCCGTGGGAAGGTTCCTTTGCCATGCTGCGCCTGTGATAGTAGGCACGCATATCCTTGATGAATTCAGGGAAATTCACGGCAGAAGGGCAGCGTTCGTAACAAACTCCGCATGTTAAACATGCGTTAACAGAGTCCCTTACTTCATTTGTATCAGCACGGCCTGAAATTATATCACCCGCGATTGCCCGGGGAGAGAAAGGTTTTCCGGCCAGGGCCAGAGAACAGGCAGATGTACACTTGCCGCAGTCCTGACATGAGTAAACATCATGGGCTGCAATAATCTCTTCCGGTGTCTCGGGGGCCTTGTTTTCTTCCCATAAAGTTTCGGAAACCTCTATCGGACTTTTTCCCATCTCCTTGATTCCGGTCACAAAGCCTTTTAAAAAGGCAAGGAGCTCATCCGATTGATGGGGAAGAAAATTTTCAAGCCGAAGGCGTCTTTCACCAAGTCCGATCAGGGAAAGAATCTCTCTGGTTTCGCTTGTATTCTGCAGAGCGGTTGCAGTACCGCTTCCATAACGGCATGTGCCGGACCCGCATCCCAGGAGTATAACCCCGTCCGCACCCATCTCAAAGGGTTTAAAAAGCAATGCCTTGCTTATTCGCCCGCTGCAGGGTATTCGAACCATTTTTATTTCATTGGGTATGTCCGCGCGCCTGTCCTGCAGATTTAAATAGGCAGCATGCGGGCCCCAGTTACAGCAAAAAAGAATTATTTTGTAATCATCCATAAAGTTTATATCCACCCTTCTGTCATTCCCGCGAAGACGGGAATCCAGGAAATATTCGGATCTATAGATTCCCGCCTTCGCGGGAATGACGTCACGGAGCTATTCTCGGACAGTCGGCACATAACGACACTATTAGTTTTCCAGCCTGTAATCCAGAAGCAGTTCTTCAAGAGTCTGCTCCAGATACGCCTGATCCCTGAAGGGGCTGTCGGCAGCATTACAGGGACAGACCGAAATACAGTTGCCGCAACCCTTGCACAGTATTGAATCTACTTTCGCTACATAAGCGCCTACATCATTAGGCTTAAGTGATATTGCCTGATAGGGGCAAACCTGCAGGCAGCGACCGCAACTGCGGCAAAGCTTCTCGTTAATTGTTACAAGAAATCCCCTGTACTGACGGGGGCCTCTGGGTATGGTGACTGCTGCAAGGGTGGCCGCAGCCAACCCCTGCGTGTGTTTTGATATCTGAATGCCCGGCGGATCAGCCAGATAAAGCCCGGAAATGGAAGTCGCCCCCGGGTTTAAAAAGGGAACGTCTGTCTCGTTTTCCTTCTGCATCTTTGACTGAACTGTTTTACCAGGCAGATCACCATGGGTGTGATACAGGGCAATATTACGTGATTTTTCACCAAGTATTACGCTTCCCACTGTAAAGGTCCTGTCAACTCCCCCGGAACTTACCCTGACACGAAAATTCCCGAGTGTACCGCTGATTGCTGTCACTTCGGACCCGATGAAACCGTGTATATTCAGATGTTCCGGACAGCTTTTTAAAGGGTGTTTTACTGTTCCGAACATATAGACCTCAAACCCGAGCTGAGCCAGAGTTTCCGCGCTGGTGAGGGCCGCTTCTGTCTGCCCGATAACAGCAGTAGTAAAATTGAAGTTTCTTGTCGGGGCAGGGAAAGGAAGAAGTTTTCCGGCCCTTCCTATGCTCCTGTCAATAAGTCCCTTAAAGGATTCTACGGCAAGGTGTTCATCCTGTTCCATCAGCCTTAAGACTTCTCCACGCAGGTTGCATGTCTGAACCATTGAACGACTGATTCCTGTGCCGTTAAAAAGACCGTCTTTGAGTCTGCTCCTCTGATCAGTACATGCGCTGCATACATAATCGAGAGGACAGCATACGCATGATGCCAGCACAACCCTGGTAAGGGCCTTTTCGCGGACAACATCGAGAATCCGGGTAACACCTTCGGGAATACAGGCTGAATTAATAGCCTCTGCATAAGCTATCTCGGGCCTGGCAACAAGACTGTCAAGGTATGTCGTCATTTCATCCGACCATCCGAATGAATCATTGCATCTGCAGGCAAAGACACCTATCCTGATCTCATTGGTCAGCCCGGTATCAAATGGAATATAGGATGTGCCATGACCTTTATGTCTGGGAGAGGCTTCTCTGAGGAGAAGCAAAGCCTTTGCGGCAGAGGCAAATCCTCTCTGGATCATTGCATGAACATCACCCCTGGCTGAACTCGGGCCATATGCACGGATAACATCTTCTCCCTTTATATCCTTAGCCATTGACGGATCCGCAACAATCAGGACACCCGCGTTTTCAGTTATTTTTTTTACTGTTTCATCATGAACGATAGCATTATTGGCAGCGCAGGCTGTAATACATTCCAGACACTGGGAGCAATAGCCGCACTGGAGACAGCGGGACACCTCATGAAGTAACTGATCTTCTGAAAAGCCAAGGGATACTTCATCAAAATTGTTCTCTCTTGCCGAGGGAGAAACCTCTTCCATTTTCTCCCTCGGGGCCTTTTCCGGTGTTTCCGGTAATGGTCTGTAATCTGCTGACTCAGGTCTTTCAGGTTTCATTTTCCAGGATGATGTGATACCTGCAAGATCATTCATTATTCCGGCCGCTGCTGATCTGCCGTTTGCCATGGCTTTTACAACCGATGTAGCACCTGTAACAGCATCTCCGGCGGCATAAACATTTTTCATGCCTGTTAAATTGTTTTTATCTATATCAATATAGCCGTAATCGGTAATATTAAGGTCTGTACCGGCCTGTGTATTCTGATATGCCCCTGTCTGCCCAATTGCTACAATGACCTGATCAAAGGACAATTCATATGATTCACTGCCCGGAACTATTTTGGGCCATGCTATACCATTTTCATCCTCCGGTCCGGGTTGAGTCGGTTTCAGGCGGGCGCCCTGCAATATGCCTTCTGCACCCAAAAACTCAACAACCTGACACTCATCTTTTATATTTATACCTTCCTCAATGGCACCTTTTACGTCATGAGAGTCTGCCGGGATGCTGTCCTTTTTAAACCATGAGAGAATAGTCACATCGGAACCCATCCGTTTAAGCACACGTGCCATGTCAAAAGCAGAATTTCCATCTCCAATAACAGCAACCTTTTTGCCCAGGGGCGGGTTTTCATTTCTGTAAATTCTTCCAAGGAATGAAATACATCCCGATACGCCCCTGAGCTCTTCACCGGGTGCACCGATCCTGCGGTCTGCCCATGATCCTGTTGCAAGAAGGACCGCGTTATATTTCTTTTTAAGATCTTCCAGGTCCCGTGGAATATGCACATGGCGGTCTGTTACTATATTTACCCCTTCGGATTTCAACACCTTAAGTTCTCTGTCCAGTATCTTTCTCGGGAGTCTGTGGGGCCCGATTCCGTAACGAAGGAGACCTCCGGCCTCTTTTTCCTTTTCAAATATTGTTACAGAAAAACCCCGGCGCGCAAGATCTGCTGCCGCCGCGATACCGGCAGGACCTGAACCTATTACGGCTATTTTTTCATCCCTTGCAGGAGTGGGCGGCTCCGGTAATTTTTCATTTTCATCAAAGGCGATATCAGAAATAAACCTTTTTATATCCCGGATAGCAAGGGGCTCGTCTACTTCTGCTCTGCGGCAGGCCTCTTCGCACGGATGAGTACATACCCGTCCACATATAGCAGGAATGACGTTATCGTTTCTTATAATATCAAGAGCTTCTTTATATTTGCCAGCCTTTGCAAGGGCAATATAGCCCTGGGCATTTACACCAAGGGGGCAGTTCGTCTGGCAGAGGGGTTCCATTCGTTTATCTATCTTTGCACGTCCCGGCAGACTTAAACGGCTGTTGACATGAATGGGGCTTGAGCCGTCTTCATTCTTAACAGGGCATATCTCAACACATTTTCCGCACAGGGTGCATCTGGCCGGGTCAACATATGTCCGGGGGCTTTCCAGTTTGACATTAAATCCCTGCTGGCTGTGGCGTATCTTGTCGACTTCGACCGGCAGAATACAGCGTATGTTTGAATTCCTTAAGATCCTTATAAGACCAGGACGGTTTGCATAGTTATAGGTTACTCCGGATTCCAGCCGGTAACTCTCATCAGAAAGTTTTTCATTCAGATCTGTATCTTTATCCACAAGAGTAACAGGGATACCAAGTTCTCCCAGCTTGTTGGCCGCGGCGATTCCGGCAGGGGTTGCCCCCATGATCATTACACTGTGCAGCCTGTTTTTCGGACTTTTCATTCAACAACTCCTATATTGCCGGCAGCCTTTTTCCGGCGGCTTTTCAGGGTGGCCCGGGCAAATTCCCAGCCACGGTCAAATGCCTTGAGGTTTATTTCAATTGTCTTGGGCGGCACTGATTTGGATACCGTATCCCTTGCGGAATCCAGAGAAACAGCTTCTGTAATGCCTGTCAGGAAACCGATCATAATAATGTTTGCCATCATCTTTAATCCCATTTCCTCTGCGAACCTTGTAGCCGGGATGGCATAATAATCACGGTTTATTGACGATTTAACCAAATCCTGATCTATTATAAGGACTGTATCTCCTTCTATATCCTTAT
>JASFHE010000033.1:0-20140 GCA_050123415.1 Desulfobacteraceae bacterium
GAACGTCAAAGAGTATGCGATACAGAAGGACAGAGTGACTTTATCTTTATATGATGGCAGTCAGGCTGCTTTACTCAATCCTAAAAAGGAGGAGAAAATCATGGCATACACAGTTCCGGCCGCAGGGAATATTGGTCAACAAACCTATACAGTAACCAATGCAGGTTCTGTTACAGTAAACGAATTCAACCAGGCGATGGTAGCCATCGGTGCTACTACAGGACCTCCATATAATACAGTATATATTGCCTATGCTCATCCAAACAACACTGATCCGGGATATCAAAGCACCATCGCAGATTTCGTAACCTGGGGAGTTCCAACCAGTAACATAATTGAAATCACAAACGTGTTCCTGCCCATGTTTGGGCTGAACAATCTCTTGCAGGCCGGATACTGATTGTCTTTTATTTGAAGGAGGTAAACATGCCAGTAGACAACATTATTAAAGCAAGAAAACGTTACGCGTCCAATGTAATGTGGATGACGGCACTCTATAACTATATGGCGACTCCTAATAGTCCGATTGTCAAGGCTTTAACCGATTGGAAAGCTGCCCTGGAAGCCGATCTAGATTTGGATGTTGCAAAAAAGTTCTTAAAGATCACCGATAATCCTGAGTTAATCGGATTCAGACAAATCGCCTATGACATTGACGTAAACGGCAATGTGACCCGTTACAACCCGGATAAACTTAAACAGCAGATAATTTTCGAAGTAAAGTGCCTGCCGGCGCAGATTAGGAACCTTGCAGTTGCTGATAATGATGAATTGGAAGCGATCCTTGCCATAATGTATTTAACCCGAAAGGATGTCGCAATTGCCGAAGGGATCTGCATGGACAAGCGTATGCACAAATATTTAACGCCTAGTGAGGCCCAAGAAGATGCCTCCCTGTGGGCAGACTGTATGAGGGTCAGAAGCTCCACTTTCAGTACAATGGCTCCGCAAATTGAAGAGATGCCCACTACCACTGCTGAAGACATATGTAAGTGGGCCATTGATATGGCCGAATTCTACAAGAAGTGGGGTAAAAAGACAGGAGCACCCTTTTATGGCAACCGAAGGCCCCGGGACGAAAATGCAATTGAACTGCATCGCGATGATCCGATATTGACCAGTTGGGCAGGTATTCACAGTAGGCCGGTGATTACAGAGAAAAGCGTTTTAGGCATGGTCGAACGGGTGTTCAACCTGCCTGAGCGTTGCGACATCTCCGGAACAGCAACCGATGCATTAGGCTATGGGTTATTTGCAGAAAAGAAAATAAACATCGCGAATCCTGACCTGTTCGTATTTCTCAACATTTATGGCATGATCCTGAGTGGTCACCACAGCTTGTTTGAAACCAATGCAGGTGCCAGTTTGTGGTCTTCTACTTACTATGCACCCTTTGAACCGTTGAGTATATTAAATGTTCTTGGGAATATTTTCAAATCTGATGGAAGAGCGCCTGATAATGATCGTCAACTGAAGACTCTATACAATGGATTAAAAACAGTCGTTACCACGACCCAAACCCAGGAGCCAGGAAAATCTTTAAAAGAGGCCTATTGGTATGTACAGAATTTATGGCGCGATCTGGCCGGAATGATCCTGCCTGGAACGCCTGATAAACCAGCCGCGTGGGGTGAGGGCCTGGAATTGACGCAACCCCTGTATGTAATGGCCGAAAAGCTATGCAGCCTGGCCAATAACCTTAAATTTGACTGAGAGGTGCCCTTATGAAAAAATTTCTTAATATTTTTTGTACATCAATGCTGGCAGCGCTGATCCTTATCAGCAGTGCCCACGCGCAAAACTACTCAACCAAGACTCCTTACCCCGAAGGAGGTTTTGATACAATTGATCAAATTAAAGGGTACACACCTGTTTTCATTAACCACGTGGGCAGGCACGGTTCTCGTTATCAGAGTAAACCAAAAAACGATGAAGAATTTTTGAGCCTATCTAAAAGATACTCTTTTAAAAAAAACAATAGCTTGGGTGACACCGTTTCCAATGTATCAACTTTTATTGATAAAAAATCAGATAAATACGGCCAACTCTCTACTCTGGGCATAACAGAGCACAAATCCATCGGAAAGAGGATGAAAGGCAATTTTAAGGATCTTTTTGGCCCTAAAAAAAGAATCATTGCTTATGCAACATTTAAAAAACGTGCCCAGGATAGCAGAAAAGCATTTTTAGATAAAAAAGGGTTAGGGCATTCTGCGCTTCAAATAAATTTCTGTGAAGGAAAAGACCCGATCCTGAGATTTTTTAATCTATGCACGAAGTATAAGGAGTATTTTAAAAAATATAAGGATTGGGAAGCCTATACATGGAATAAAAAAAAGGAGTGTTTCGACAATCCGGCAAAATGTTGGGGAAAAGCAATTTTTGAAAACCATGAGGACGTTCCTCCTGAACATAGATTTTTTGCATCAAAACATCTTTATGAACTAATCAGTATTAATCGTATCTCGGGTTCGAATATTGTCATCGGCAAAGATTTCACCTCCAACAATGATGTAATAAACTATTTTGGAGGACTTTCCGATTTGGAGGCATTTTATGGTAAAGGTCCCGGAGCTGAAGGATTGAACAGATTTGTCTACTTTCAGGCATTTCCGCTCTTGTGTGAATTCCTGCGGACCAGTGAGAAGGCTATCAGTCAAGGTAAACAAGGAAATACCGTTGCGATATTAAGATTCGCTCATGCAGAGACCATCATACCTTTTGCAGCGCTTCTGGGAATTGAGGGCGCATCCAAAGAAGAGAGCACCCCAGAAAGTGTTAAGTGGAAGGCTGCGGAAATATCACCCATGGCAGCCAATATCCAATGGATAGTGTATGAAAAAGATAAAGCATACTTTATCAGAATCATGCTCAACGAAAAAACGAAAAAAATTTATGGTGAGAATGGAAAATCAAAAGAATATGATGAAAAGGCAGGCCTTTATAAGTGGGAGACATTGAAAACAATATTCATAGAAAAGATGAAGTCGAAAGAAATATTTAATACTGATGAAGTCAACACTTTTAACTTCGATAAAATCGATGAGAAATTTATGGATAATGCCGTATATAATGATCTGATTGAAGAATATAAGGATATGCTGCCATATTTGAAATCACATTTTTAATTTAACAAAGAAATCCCTGCTCTAAGTGGCTGTGTAATAATTACAGTCTGTACACTTTTTCTGGAATGTTGCTATGCAGGATAATTTACAGGACCTAAACAAGGTAACAGTTTAGGAAAAACAAAGGGATTATCAGACCTTCATTTTTGACAGATACCAATTCTTAATATTATTTCTAAGCTCTGTTTTCTCATTGCCTCTACTCTAAAGTGATAAATATGAAAACATACAAATACATTAGCGCCCCAAATAAAACAGAAGCAAAAATTTAAGTGCTAAGAAAAAAACTTACTACGCCGTCATGCTCGTGCAGACGGGCATCCATTAGCTTTTGCTTTTTAAATGCCAAAATGGATTCCCGCCTTCGCGGGAATGACGAGAACAGGATTAAGATTTTTAAAAACCACAAACAATTCATCACTATTGCTTTTTAGAATTCATACTATTTTGTGCCCATCCAGAAAGAGGCAATTTCTGGATGGAGCTTTCAGCGGTCAGCTATCAGCCATCAGCTAAGTCTTTATTTTAAAAGCCTTTTGCTGAAAGCTGAACGCTGAGTGCTGAAAGCTCCCGAACAAAAACTATAGTTTTTGGATGGACACTATTTTGTTTTGGACAAGAGAGATACAAATAATTAATTGAGTCAATCCTTATCCATCAGTCAAGAATGAAAGTCTCACCATTTTCTTAACAAAGTCGTTTACTTCTTTTTATACTATCCAATACCCGAAATCTTAATAATCGAGCAAAGCCATCAATTTGGCTATATTCAAGTCTGAGATCCATTCTATCAATGAGCGTTTTAACTCTTTCATTTAAAAAGAATGCCTGAACGCAGCGCCTCTATTACCTTTTCACTGAGTCCCGTTAATGATCCTCCAGGATATCGTGAATTTCATCAAGCCTTTTTTCAATCGCATCAATTTTTCTAACTACATCATGAGTTGTCTTAATCATGGTATCTGCCAGAGCTTCTACTAAAGCTAAAGAGCTGTTGCCAATCGTTCCCCCATTTTAATGCCGGTTTCATATCCTTTTTTTGTATTCTCTAAAATATCATCATCTACCTGAACTTTACCTTTTTCCAGAAGGATTATAATTGTTGAACCTCCAAATGCAAACCAGCCTTTTTCCTGACCTTTTTTTACCTCCGTATCAGCAGAATAACTCTGGACAATAGAACCGACCATGGTTGCCCCTACTTCACACAGCAGGATATCACCTGCATTGGCAGTACTTAACACACTGTACTCCCTTTTATTCTCCCAGTAGATTTTCATTCTGTTTTTCACAGCATATGGAGAGACTGAATAATAAGCGCCATTTATGCGTGTCGATTTTGAAATCCGGCCGTCTGCCGGAAAATGAAATCGATGGTAATCCGCCGGAGCCAGTCGAATAATCAGCATTGTTCCTTCTGTATATTTACTGCTCAGGGATTGATCCTGCAAAAATTTTTCAAGTAAAAACTCCTGCCCCTTGGCAAAAAATGTATCAAGCCGTTGAATTTCAGAAAAGGCCATTACTTTTCCATCTGCTGGAGAAACCAGTACATCAGACTGCCTGTTTACCTGCCGCGATTCCGGTTTTAACTGACGGATAAAAAAATCATTAAATGTGGAAAAATCATTAACAGGACAAAGAACTTCACTCATATCAATCTGCAGGCTTTTTACAAAATCCGGGATTTTTGCCTTTGATGCCGGCATGTCCATCTTTTTTCCATACCATTGCGTTAAAAACTTCCTTTTAACTGCGCTCTGCAAAGCAAGCTTCCCGAAAGGATTATAATACAGCCATTTTAACCACCTTTCACCGGGGACAGTCTCCAACTTAATCTCGCCTGTTTTTCGATCAATATACTGTATATTCTCCATTTCATTTCCAGTTTTTAGACCTCAGACAGAAGTGTACTTTTCCAGTCTGGGGAGGCTCCATAATCATTTGGGCAACAACAGACTCGGAAACTAAGGGTGCAGTCGGCCTCCAGATCAATTTGTCAGGTCCTGAATATTAATTATCCTCAAAGTGATTTTGAAGCTTTTTTAATAACTCAAGACCTCGTTTTTTATTACCCTTACTAGCCAAGGCTTTGAAGCGATTTTCCGCATCGAATTCTGTCAAAGCTATTATTGTGAACTCTTCATAAAGTTTGTTTACGCTTGTTTTTCTGGACGCAGCCAGCTCCTTGATTCTTTTATGGGCATCATCCGGGAGCCTTACAGTTATTGTTCCCATAATCTCTCCTTTATAAATTCGTCTGGCGTTACTATTTTTAAATCATCAAATAGTAACTCACCACTTTTTAAGTCTCTAATATTTTTTGTAATAATATAATTCGCTCCTCCTGCGACACCTAATTCAATAATATGATTATCCCCCTCATCCTGAAGGTTGGGCCGCCACCTGTAATAAATCCTGTTCCAAACGCAGCATTTCATATATGCCTGAAGAAATTCCAGCCTTTCTTTCTCATTTAAAACACAGGACTTAAAAACACTTTGCCTATTAAATACATCTAAATATTCATTAAACAGGGCCTCTCCCATTAGTGGAGTAATCCTGTTTTTAAACACCTGCTCAATAATTTCCCTTGAGTAGTTCCCGTCTTTACTCATCAACGCTGAAACAATGATGTTAGTATCAATAATAACCTTATGCATTTTTAATATCTCTGAGTTTTTATTTAAATGCTAGCATATATGATAGCAAGAAGTAAAATCAAATCTCCATGATCAATTAAATGAAGTGGTTGAATGTTACACCGCAATGGGTAACCTTGTTTGGCAGTACTGGAAGAAATTCGGAACAAGTCGATCTAAAGAGCAGATTAAAAATTTTGTAAAACCGGAAACTCGCAGGGAGATTGTGTCTATTATACTGCAGATACGCGATAAAGAAGCTAATGCAATCGTATTAATCGAAAACATACTGGAAAAGTGGCAATAATTTACTTTGTACTATTAGGGAATGACACTTCTATAATTCAATTTCTTTTAAGTTATTGAATTATAAAACAACGCTCTAAATTATTGGAAATGGGATACATAACAAAAAGAGAGATGGTCATAGAGTTTGGTATAGGATTGAGATGAGATAATAAAAATCAAAACTCATGTGTAAAAAGGGTTATCAGAGCATAGTCTAAATGTTTATTTGTTTTATTAAGGCTTAATCCATAAGATAGATAGGACAAATCCATACTCTTTTGCCCCAAAAGAATGCTCTATAATCAGATCAACATTATCATTTTCAACCCAGACCTCTCCATCTACTCCGATAGGCTCATCCGGTATCTCAATATTTCTAAAAAAATCGTATGCGGCAGTGCCTGGATCAAGAGGTTTTCCTTTCCTAATAAAAGGCTGCCAATCTTCACTTCTGTATGACCATTTTATTTTTCCATCTGTCGATAGCACAACTGCACATTGCTCAGGCGATAACCTAACGAATTTTATCGCTGTGGCAGTTAATGATGCCCTAAAATCTTTGGCAATTTTACGAACTGGTTCAAGGTTTACTCTTTTTACATCGCACCGTTTTTCTACTAACTTTTTTGGAAGAATTAGTTCACTTGCAAAAAAATTAGCCTGTGTTTCCTGGGTATCACTATACCAACTCATCATATCAGAATCACTACATACTTTTTTTAGAGAATGAACATGCTCCAAGACGAGATGACCTAGTTCGTGGGCGATACTAAATCTTTTCCGTTCTTTATTATCAAATGGAGATATTCGTATTGTTGAATATTCACCTACCTTAACTATACTTGCAGCAGCTCTTTTAAGTGCTTTTTCAACCACTGTTGCTTTTAGCGTAAATGCAATATCCCTAACTCTGATATGTTCCGGTTCAGTTATCCCATACTCTTCTATTATTTTAGCGGCAGTATTTTCCGCTTTTAGCATATCAATGGATAATTCATTCGTCATTATCTTCTTCTATTTCTCGTCTTTGCTGTGTTAATTCAAGGTCCTCCAATACCGACACTAATTCTTCTATCCCCATTGATTCTAAATCTCTATATGCAAGTCCAACCTCTAAACCACCCGTAGTTATCAAATCCTTGATTTTTTCCTTTATGCTATCAGTCGACCAATTCCTATATTGATCTTCTGATTTATTCTTATTCTCCATTTTAAGTCGTTTCTTTCGAGCGTCTTCAAGGATTGATCTCCTTGCAGCGTTTGAAATTTCTTCCTGTTTTGTCTTGATTCTTGAAAGAACCACCTTAATATCAATTCCACTGGATACAAGCTCTTCTTTTAATTCTTCAATTGTTTGCTCTTCACTATCACCTAATGCTTCATAAAAGGAGTCCAGGACTTTTATTGCCCTTTTTTTAGTCGATTCCATAATTCTTTCTTTCTTAATATGGTTATTTTGTTAATTCTCCATATCAAAATCTTTAAATTTATAACGCAGTCTTCTCAGTAGGTTATTGGCGTGTTTCCGACTGCAATTTAACTGTTCGGCTATGTGCCTTGGTTTATTGTAACCATCTTCAAGGCATATAATTAATAATCCTAATTCTTCATCTTCTTCTGATACATTATCTAGTAGATCATTTATTTCTTTAGCTCTTTCTGATGTCAATAAATCTTCTTCTGGATTAGTAGATGTATGGATCAATAAATCACTTTCTCGGGATTTATTTATCTTATCATCTTTGACATTTTCATCCGGATAATTAATATTCTCACTTGGGAATTTTATAGCTCTTTTGATTAATTGGTTTGTTATACTACTGATTATTCCATTGATAAAATCAACTACATCGGGATATTTTTCTGCATTCCAATTGCGATAAGTTTCATTTTCCCCTTGCCCATAAGCTCTTGTTATTGACTCAATGATAAGCTCTTCAGGATTTTTATTGATACCGAATTTTTCCAATTTCTCAGATTTAGAAATCGCATATTTCATACATTTAATTGAAACTTCGCCCCAGTTTACAGCATCTAGCTTTTCAATATTGGAGAGGTCATACTTTGAATGATATTCCAACCTAACTGCTCCATGTCTGACATGTAATTCTTATTATTTAATGCTGATAAAAAGTGTTTTTGTACAAAAAAATTTCGCATAAAATTGAAATTCATCAGCAATACAATATATGAGGCAAAAACAGTAAAAAATGGGTAAGATAATTAAACGTTATATATAGGAATGGTGATAGAATATGTCAACACCTAAAGCTCCATATTATTACAAACGGGAAAATGTCACTTGGAATCTTCCTGTTTAAAAAACCATTACCCTGATCTTGGCTGGAAAAAACAGATGTTCAATCCTCGTTGGTTTAACTATAGCTGGCGAAGGTTTTATCATTTTAATAGGCATTCCAGTTCAGTTCTGGCAAAATTTATAAATTGTAAACTATAACTTTATAATTAGGAGGGAAAAGAGTATGTCTGAAAAATTTAAACTTCCAGAAAAGAAAGCTATTGTGTTTTGGCCTATAGGCACAGGTGATTCTACAACATTAGTTATAAAGCCTAATGAAGTAGTAATGCAAGTAGACCTTAGACATTTGGAGAAATCTGAGGAAAAAGAGAATCCTGAATGGCCAATAATCGATTATCTCGTAGATTCTCTTCCCAAGAGAAATAAGCGTCCATACCTTTCAGTTTTCGTTTTGACGCATCCGGATAAAGATCACATACAGGGATTTGCAGAATTACTTAAAAAAGTAGATATTGGAGAATTGTGGCACACTCCAAGAATTTTCCGTGACCAAAAAGACCAGGATAAGTTATGTGATGATGCAAAAGCTTTTAGGAAAGAGGCAGACAGAAGACGGAAAGCCATCCTTGCTGATCCGAATAACATAAAATCAGGTAACAGGTTAAGGATTATAGGGCATGATGACATATTAAAAGACGACCAGTACAAAGATATTCCTGATAGCTGCAAATCATGTCCTGGAGAAAAGGTCTGTTACATTGATGGAAAAGATCTGTCTAAAGACTTTCAGGCTTTTATCCATGCACCATTTAAAGATGATCAAGCGAAAGACAAAAATGAAACAAGCTTATCATTAAACGTTAGATTGCTTGATGGGAAAAAATGCGGTCAAATTTTCTTTTTTGGAGATAGAGAATATGTAACTATAAAAAGAATTTTTGAGAAAACAGAAGAAAAGAAAAACAACGTGGAATTCTTATACTGGGATGCTATGTTATCTTCTCACCATTGCTCAAAATCTGTAATGTATTACAAAGGAGAGGATGAGAAGGAAGAAAAATATAGACAAGATATCATGGATTACTTTAAAAAATACTCACAGAAAGGATATGTTATCTCTAGTTCCTTATCCGAATTTACGGATGAAGAAGGCGCTAATCCTCCACACAAAAAGGCTCGGAAGCGTTACGAATCTATAGTCCAAGCGGGGCAGTTCATCTGTACACACGAGTATCCTGATAAGGATAAACCTTCACCACTTGTGTTTATAGTAAGCTCGAAAGGATTCAGCATCGAAGAAAAAAGGAAGGTAGGACAGGGTCCTGCTGCTCTTGGGGCTGCGGTCGCAGCTGCTCGTGGAAGCAAGCAACCCCCAAAGGTTCAAATAGGTCAAGGATAAATGAAGATGACCCCAGGACAAGAAAGAGCCCTACGCGAACTAGAATGGTTACAAGAAACTGATGAGGATAATTTTGAACTAATAGACCATTATCTATCGGATAGCGGAAACCTTATTGCTTGTGTAAGCATCCGCATGGGTCTTATGGAAAAGAAAGACGACGGTTTGCAGCTGATGGATAGGGAAGAATTCATAGTGGGGATACCTCCAGACTTCCCGTTTGATTGTCCTTGGATAAATGTTCCACATGATAGATTTGCAGGATTCCCTCACGTAATATGGAAAAAGACTTTATGTCTATATCAGAGCAAAGAAATTGAGTGGAACCCATCAGACGGCCTTTACGGGTTTTTTGACAGGTTGAAATTATGGCTTGGTAAAGCATCAATAAACGACATGGACCCAATAGATGGACCTTTAGAACCTCCACATCATCTTATAGATTCTTCCCAAATTCCTTTTGTTATTCGTAAAAATGCTCCTATAGAAGCGAAACAATTCTGGATAGGCGTTGCGGAATTAAAAAAATATGACAATCGAATGGAATTAGTAGAATGGTATAATTCAACTAAAGAATGTCCACAGAATGCGCGACTTTCGTTAGCTATTATTCTAAAGGAATCATTACCTATGGAGTTTCCGAGAAAAGGAAAAGATTTCTTTCAGGAATTATTAAATCAAGGATTAGACAAAAAACAGATCATAAAAGACCTAGCGTTGGCTTCGCTTTTTACACCTGATGGAGAACCAATTTACTTAATATTAGGATCGCCTATGAGAAGATCAGCCGACGGCACTCCTAAAATACATATAGATGTATGGACTACGCATCCAGATTTATCAGAAAGCCTGCACCTTGTATTACCCCAAAAAAACGATACAGAAGAAATTCTAAATATAAGACAAGAAATTTCAGATAAAATATGTTCGTTTTTCGAGGAAACAAATATAAGGTGGTGCAAGGTAATGGACGATAGAAGCGAGATTATAGTAAGAAGAGATAAGGATAGTCCGCTTACTTGGCTTACTAATAAAAAAATATTACTCCTTGGATGTGGGGCATTAGGCTCTTGGACAGGAGAAATTATTGCTAGAGCAAAACCAAAACTCATACATCTAGTCGATAAGTCAAAAGTTAATATTGGCATTCTCTCAAGACAAAATTATGAACTTGAAGATTTTTGCTCCAATAAAAGCGAGGCACTCACAAAACGGCTACAAAAAATAATCAGGGCAGATAAAACAAAGATAGAACCTTTCTGTTGCGAAGCGCACAAATTTTTAACAGAAGATTTAGAAAGAATTGGTAACTACGACCTTATAATAGACTGTACAGCCTCTTCCATATTCCAGATGAAAATAGAGAGGGATTGGAACAAATTTGAAGTCAAAACACCAGCAATCATATCGATGGTTATTGATGCCAAAGCAGAACGCTGCTTGTCAGTAATTGTAAATAAAAAATCCAGCGGAGGAGTATGGGATGCTTACGTCCAACTAAAAAATAAAATTTCAATGCAGGGAACAAGAAGAGATATAGTAGAGTCTTTTTACTCAAATAAAGCAGTTAAGGGATTATTTCAACCTGAACCGGGTTGTTCCGATCCGACGTTTTCAGGATCAACTGCGGATATGTTTGCACTTGTATCTATGGCTTTGAATAACGCTATGAGCAATATCGTAGAAAATAATATACCATCGGGATTGGCTTTTTCTGTACATACTCCAAACAAGATACAAGGAAAAATAGATTTTTTTGTTTTGCAAGAAATGAAAGGAATAAAAGTTGGCAACTATAGAGTAAGAATAAGTCCGAAGATAGAACCGGAAGCACGAGCATGGGTTAAGCAAAATAAAAGAATTAGGTCACCCCACCATGAAACGGGTGGATTACTGTGGGGCTTATGGGACGATGCAGTTAACGTTATTTGGGTATTTGACATTTCAGGCCCGCCACCGGACAGTAAACATGAACGCGGTTATTTTCTTTGCGGTATCGATGGCACGCAATCCGAATATGAAAGAAGAATAAAACAAAGTAATGGCACAAATGAATTCGTTGGACTATGGCACACACATCCTGACATGTCTTCGGGTCAAAGCATTGTTGATGTCGCGAGTATGGCAACCTTAGTATCTAATTTAGGTCATAAACAAAAAAGAGTCTTAATGCTTATCTTTGGTGAACAATTAGGGAAGCCAGTAGCCAATATTTATGTTTACGAAAGTAATCCATTGGATAAAAAGCAGGATTTAGTCTCAGTGGGAGAAGGACAGATGCGATTAGAAAAGAGGGTTGTATGATAGGATTAGCTCTTTCAGGAGGAGGCTCTCGCGCAATAGCTTTCCATCTTGGATGCCTCAGAGCACTGCATGATGTAGGGCTACTTCAAAAAGTAAACGTTTTATCAACTATATCCGGAGGCTCAGTGATAGGAGCATATTATGCATACTATCCAGATAAATCCTTTGAAGAATTCGAAACAGACATTAGGAAAATCCTTGAAATGGGATTCCAAAAAAAGATTTTATGGGAACTAATCAAGCCACAAAACGCTATTCCAGTCATAGCAAAATTTTCCGTAACAAGGATAGAAGAATATTGGGCGAGATTACGAAACAGCCAGCCAGTCTTACAACGATACCCCTCCAGAACAGATATTTTTCAAAAGGTGCTAGAAAAAGAAATATTCCACGGATTAAAAATTAATTCTAACCGACGGAATAACATGGATGTAATCATTGGTTCATGTGAACTCAGAACGGGAACAGCATTTCGTTTCAGTAACAAAAAAACAGGGTATTCTCGAGGAGGAGAGTTAACCAAAAACGATATCCACTTAGCCTTCGCTGTAACTGCATCAGCAGCCTACCCGTTATTTCTGCCGGCCTTTGACAGAACCTTTTCCTTCATTAAAAAAGGAAATAAAGAGAATAAGAGAGTTATTCTTACAGATGGTGGAGTATATGATAATTTAGGAATTCAAGTTTTAGAACCTGGTCGCAATCCCAAATACAGCATACACACTTTTCCCTGCAAATATATCATTTCATGCAACGCCGGACATGGGCTTTTATCAGGTAAATCCATACCAATGGGATTCTATTCAAGAATATCTAAAACTTTTGGAATAATACATAAAAGAGTACAAGATTCGGCAATGAACAGACTACATCATCTTAAAGAAGCAGGAATTATCAAAGGATTTGCAATGCCCTATCTAGGTCAACAAGATAAATCCTTGCCTTGGATTCCGAGTACCCTGATACCAAGAGAAGAAGTAATTGATTACCCTACAGACTTCGCGACAATGAAAAAAGAATGGATTGAAAAACTATCTAATAGAGGAGAACAACTAACTCGATTCCTCGTAACATACTACTTAAAGGATATAATTTAAAAACCGAGATCAGGAAAAGCACGGGGTCAGCCCTTGACTGTGACACTTTGATGCCCTAAGTGAGAAAACACGGGGGTTGCCCTTGACATTTGCCAGTTCCCAAATAATTTTAAATAAAAAACAACTGGATTCCCCGATTAAATCGGGGAATGACGATAAAAATACTTTTAATAAATTTTATATTATGACGCTCCTGGGCGCTTTAAGGCAGAATTTTATTATACTCGAAGAGATACGTACTTTTTTAATCTTTTTTAAAAATAATTCAAGGTTCAAGATTCAAAATTACCGGCGGCTCTTTTTAACTTTATACTTTGCTTTTTGCTCTTCTATCTGAAATCCAATTCTGCGCTTGGGCTTTTCTTCTTCTTTCATGAGAGCCCTAATCGCTTCAAATACCAGTTGAAACTGATGGTCATATTTCTTTTCCATTTCATTGATTTTTTTAAGCAGGTCTTTATGTGAAGCAGCCATTTGTCTTATTTTTACAAAAGCCCGCATGATTAGGATATTCACTTCGATAGCCTGCCGGCTGTTTAAAACTGACGAGAGCATGGCAACACCCTGCTCAGTAAACACCATAGGCATATATCGTGTTCCACCCCAATTTGAGGTGCCAAATTGGCTCCTCAAGTCATCAAATTCCATTCTTGTCAATTCAAACATAAAATCCGATGGGAATCGTTCTATGTTTCTACGTACCGCTCGCTTCAACTGTTTAGTTTCCACACCATAGAGATCAGCCAGATCATAATCCAACATAACCCTTTCTCCGCGAATAATTGCGATTTTTTCTTGTATCAGTTCGACAAGAGTGGGTGCTTTGTCCTTGTTCATTTCTTCATTGCCTCCAAAATCATCTCTAAAAAATTATGAGTTCCCCTCTAAAAGAGCACAAACACAACGGTGTCAGTTTTTCACTTTTCACAGCACTGAAAAATTACAAATCAAAAACAACTGGATTCCACGGTCACGCCGTGGAATGACGACAAAAAACTAATAGTATTTTTTATATGATGAAGCGCTTGAGCGCTTTAAGGTAGACTTTTATTATACCCGAAAAGATGTAACGATTTAGGTTTAAGACTAATGGATTGAAAAAGCAAGGGGAAAAATCAGGCTGAAGCGTTTTAGGCTGAAGGCTGTTAGGGAAAGATTAATCCAGAAATTTAAGATGAGACATTTCTTGAACTTTTTGTTTTGATTTGGAAAAACCGGTAAATGCCTTGTCGGTCTTTTTCTCAAGAGACAAGCGAACTTTTCCAACATCCTCTTTCGATGAAAGGATATTATCAACTTTTATCATTTTTACTTTTTTTAACATAAAAGACCGGGGTCTGCCCTTGACATTGACGCTGTCGTAACCTGAAGGTAAAGAGGGATTTAATTGTCCCTGAAGGTGGCAATAAAACTTCACAGTCAAGGTAATCCCGTATCCTTCATGTGATTCATTTTTATCTTGGTAATGCAGCCCCACTAAATCGTAAAAATCACTCATTAATAATCTTATGGGCGTTATACATACAGATGTCCGTATCAAAATATCCATTGGCAATCCTGTGGAGTGAGTGGAATGGATAAACGATGCGTTCGGATTCCTGTATTTCTTCCATGCGTTGTTTAATAACTGTATATTCTTCTATTTCCATATTAACCGGTTTGGCGGATACCTTAAGATCATTTGAGATATAGTCCCAGGTTGAGCCGATACCCGTGATAGTGCCGCATGGTGTATTAATGGATATACTCATTGCGTGCCCCCTAACCTCGACCTTGTATCCGTCATCAGTTGTATAATCAATCGAATAGCGCTCAAAGAAGGCATTGTATCCGCCCTCGCAATAGTATTCAAGCGTCTTTCCGGCTATCATATGATGTAGCTTATCCAGCTCTTCCCTGTGACGGGCGTCACCTGTATCCCTGAGCTTTTTTACATGTCGAAGCTGGGCCTCTTCAGCAGACAGGTCCAGTTTTTTCAGTGTCTTCATTGCATGTTCTCTCTTTATATACATTTTAACCTCTCTTTTATAGCAGTAATAACTACATTGATTCCATAGCTTATAAGTATATCGGGATTTACCCTTGACATTGGAGAGTCATTACTAACGTGAAATATGGCCAACAAAAATATGATCTTCCGAATCAAATTCAACCCTGGCAAAATATCCTTTGTAATTCATTTCTTTCATTTTTTATTACCCTTAAAAGGAGACTCCTGATTAAAATCCGGTAAAAATTCTGATTCTTCCATATCCTTACTACCGAAACCGGCCGGGAACTGTACATACATGTTTTTAAGACCCAGCTCAAGTGCATGGGAATATACAGCCTCAAATTCATCAACGTTAAGGAACCGGTTCATATCATTATCGTCATGCTGAATAACAGGATGATATTGTGACATAAGGCTTATGGGGAGGTTTGCCCCGAATTCGAGAAAAAGAGAATTAAGGGCGTTTATGGAGTTTTCTATCTTTCCGGGAAGGATCAGATGCCTCACCAGAACACCCTTTGCTGCAACATCCGTCCCCTTCTCATATGAATCCAGAAAACCTTTTTGCCTTACCATTTCAGCTATGGCGTCCAGGGCTATCTGGGGATAATCCCTGCATCCGGAAAACTTCCTGGCAATTTCAGAATCTGAGTACTTGTAGTCGGACATATAAATATCAGCAAAGTTTTCCGCAAGTTTAAGTGATTCGACCGTCTGGTAGCCGGATGTATTATAGAGGATCGGTGTGGTATAGCCGTTCTCTCTCAGTCTTTCAACAAGCTGAAAAGTATAGGGGAAAAAGTGGTCGGGCGTTACAAAATTTATATTGTGAACACCATATGTATCGATCATGCATACGGTTTCATTATAGAATTCTTCGGGAGTATATATGTCCCCCACGCCTTCCATTGATATCTGGTGGTTCTGGCAGAATGTACACCTGAGAGAGCAGCCGCTGAAAAATATCGTACCGGAACCTCTGCTGCCGGATATTGGAGGTTCTTCACCGTGGTGAGGACCGATGTTTGCGATGCGCAGTTGATGGCTTTGCCCGCAAAATGCCTTTTTTTCTACGTCGGGGACAGTACGATCTGCCCTGCATTTTCTCGGGCATAATTCGCATTTTTTAAAGAGTGACAGGTAATCCATTTTAAAACCCTGGATTCCCCGACCTGTCACGCCGTAGCTTTATGCGAAGGCTGTATCAAGTCGGGGAATGACGAATGCAATTTATTACCACAGTATATCATGAATAATAATTCATTTTTATAGTATATGATTTATATGCCTGTCATTTTATCCCAAAGACACCGTTGCAATCCCTGTAAAAAAATCATATCAATAATGGTTAATGTAGGGTCGGGATTTATTCCCGACCGGTTTTTAATGTATAGACAAGGCATGCCTTGTCTATACTTGGTGGCGCATAAAACACCACCCTACGAAAAAAATCTACTACTATTTTCGACAAAGTGGGACATCTCAATTTTTCAAAACAATGACAACTGTTTTTCTTTCTTTTTTGGCTTCCACTGTTTCCGTTCAAGCTGTTTAAAGTTCTTCTCAGGAATGAGATCAAGATAAGGAGACACCTCCAAATCAATGGATCGGTTATTTATTTTCCTGCTCTTTGCATGGGACAAAACAAGCCGGTTCCTGGCCCTGGTTATGCCCACATAAAACAGTCTCTTCTCCTCATCGTCATCACTGTCACCGAATATTTTAAGAGGAATTATCTTATCTTCACACCCAGTAATAAAAACAACCGGCCATTCAAGTCCCTTTGCTGCATGGATAGTCATAAGGGCCACCCTGTCACCCTTAAGTGCAGTATTGTCAATTCCTCTCTCAAGTGAAAGAAGATCCGTTATGGATGTAATGCCGGAGTTTCCTGCAACTGCCTCCTTTAAGCGCGCAATCGCCCTCTTTGATTCATCAGAGGACAAATCGAAATTATGCATGGAAACAATATCATCTATTACCCGGACAATGTCTTTTCCTGCTGGTATTGTATTTGAGAGGGCATCTGTTTCAATGTTATATTTCTGCATGAGCTCAAGGTATTTATCCATATACAATCTGTTTTCAGGGAAAATCTGTGATTGTAAATACCGCATGATCACATTGACAGGGTACTGGCCTGTTAAAGGTTTTTCACCTGACCTTACATATGGCATTCCCGCCCTGGATAATGCCTCCTCAAAGGCATCACCCTGGGAGTTTGTCCGATACAGGACTGCAATATCCCCAAAGCCCGTGTTATCTTCACCATCTTCATGAGATGCAACCCTGCCGCTGTCCAGAGAAAAATAACTCGTGCCTCCAAGCAGCCTTTCCACCTGTTCAACCACCATTTCTGCTTCGGAAGCAGCAGTCCCGCATTGGGATATACGGACAAAATCCCCTTTGCCGGACTTTCCCTCAAGTGGCTTTTGCTTATCAAGTATTCCGGCTGCAGCTTCAAGTATATTATCTGTGGACCTGTAATTAATTGAGAGGGATATTTCCCCTGCCCCCGGAAAATCCTGTGTGAACCTGTAAAAATTATCAATATCGGCACCCCTGAAACCATAGATTGCCTGGTCAGGGTCACCGATTGCACATATCAGATTAATACCGTCCTTAATAAGATGCCTTAATATCAGGGACTGAATGCGGTTTGTATCCTGATATTCGTCCACAAATATTTTTCTGTATTTTTCAGCGTATTTAACACTGATATCAGGATGCCCGGAAAAGAGCCTTAATGTCTCTGCTTCAAGATCATCAAAATCCAGCATATTAAGGTTTTTAAGGCTCTGCCTGTATCTGTCAAAGAGAGAAAGAATATCGTTGAATTTCTCACCCGGTTCCTTTCCCATGGCAAAAAGAAGTTTTAAATCCGGAATGGACTTTTTGAATCCGGAGACCGTCTGCCTGTCAGCCCCCATCTCATTTGCCGCATCATCGATAATCAGCCGGGAATCCTCTTCGGAACAGATGGAAAAATCCGGAGGGATATCTATCTTGTTTCCTTCCTCCCTCAGGACATTCAAACAGAACCCGTGAAACGTGGATATGCTTATTCCCTGTTCTGTTATTCCGGGTAATAGCGTATTCACCCTTTCCATCATTTCCCGGGCAGCCTTGTTGGTAAAGGTGAGTGCAAGTATCTGATCCGGCTTTATGCCGTTATTCTGTACCTCCATGGCAATTTTATGGGTAAGTGTAAGGGTCTTTCCCGTACCGGGTCCGGCGTTTATTATAAGATGTGTTTCTGTATGAAGGACAGCCTCCCGCTGCTTTTCGTTGAGGGGATCAACTATCGGATCAATAAATGAGGCCTGTTCACCGGTTTCCGGGTCTTTTTTTTTTGCCTTAGCCGTTTTTTTTACATTCGGTTTTGGTTTCTTCCCTGTTTTTGATTCGGCTGCTTTAAACAGCCTTTTTTGACCAATGAGTTCATGTTTTTCAGAATCATTGAAAAGTCGAATCACACCATACTCGCCGTCATAGCCTTCCTGCTTTATTACTTCTCCATTACGCATTCTCGAAATGGCCTTTGAAAGCAGGACACCACCGGCCTCTTCAATATCAGCCGGGTTCATATTCAGGAGGATATCCAGTTCAGGCCCCAGTTCGTATAGCAGTTTTTCATAGGCAGTGTTTACAGTCTTTGTACTGGGGCCTGTCCCAAGTATCTCTGACAGTATTTCGGCAAGAGGTATCAGGCTGAAAAAATCCTTTTGAAGTACGGGTACGTCCCTGTCCGCAAGTTCTGCCACACGATGAAATACACCAACAGTAACCGGTTTACCGCACCCGGGGCATATGCCGTTATTTTTTATTGTTTCATTGGGATGAAGCATCGCGTTGCACTTGCGATGCCCGTCCATATGATACTTTCCCTCTTCCGGAAAAAATTCAATGGTTCCTTCAAAACCTTTTTTTGATGACATTGCCTGTATCATGCTGTCATAGTCAGGATTGGTATTAAAAATATTTGCTTCCCTGCCGAGCTTTGAAGGGGAATGTGCGTCCGAGTTGGATACCAGTAAATATTTGTCCAGCGCGGATAAAAGCCTGTTCATGGGCGGATCGGAAGAAAGCCCGGTTTCAAGCGCATGTATGTGAGGAGTAAGGTCTTCGAAGCATTCCTCTATTGCATCAAATCCTGACTTTGAACCGAACAGGGAGAACCAGGGTGTCCACACATGTGCAGGGATGAAAAAACCCCTGTCACTGGCCTCAAGCATCATTTCAAGAAGTATTTTTGAATCCAGCCCCAGTATTGGCCTGCCGTCCGATTTGATATTACCAATCCGGTCAAGGGCCTTGTTGAATTTATCGACCGAATCAAAATCCGGCATGAGTATAAGGTGATGGATTTTTCTGGTCTTTCCATCCTTTTTATATATGCAGCTTATTTCTCCTGAGAGTATAAAAAGGGATTGAGAAGCACAGCTTGAAGGAACATCTTCCCGGATCTCCTTTGCATATTCAGGCCTCAGGCTGAAAAGTCCTTTTTCCGATTCTTCCAGCTTTTCCTTGAGTTCAGGCACCCATTCGGGATGAGTAAAATCACCTGTACCTATTACCTTGATTCCTTTTTTCTGCCCCCACAATGAAAGGGCTTCAGGCGTAAGAGACCTTGAAGTCGCACGGGAAAACCGGGAGTGTATGTGAAGATCAGCTATGAATTTCATAAAAAGGATAATTGTCTATCCGGTTGGCCATGTCAAGCAAGAACATTCAACCATGATTGCTTATACAACGATTTCATGATTTCTATGCTTATTGATTGACTGATCCGGGATAAAACTGTATTTCAAATACAGCCTTCCATCAAGCAATAAGACTTTTTATAGTTTATTTCCTGTTCATAAAGAGATTGATGATGAATAAGTTTCTTTTTTATGGATATATTAATTTGACTTCGTAACTTTACCACATAGCTTATTCTAAGTGGATCGATAATTTATTTCGACGTGTGTGAGAGTCTATAGCTTTTTGCCTTTGAGTATGGCGGTATTCCATTTGTAAAATAACA